>WRCR01000140.1 GCA_009783865.1 Planctomycetaceae bacterium
AAGAGGCAATAAGTGTCGCCAACAAACCGAAAAACTTCATTAAACTATTGGGATTCTGAAAACTTGCAATCGGACTGCCCCGCTCCCCCAAATCCTCAAGTTATGGTAGAATATCCGCATGAGTGATACACCGTTTTCTATCTTGGTGGTGGACGATGACGAAAACCACGCTGAAGTTATCGTAGAATGTCTCGAAAAAATCGAGGCGGTCTGTGATATTGCCCATTCACAGACGGAAGCAATCAAATACATCAAAGAAAAATCCGGTCATTTTGATGTAATTATCACCGACATGATGCTTGAACGGCAAGACAGCGGACTGGAAATCCTCAAGCAGGCAAAAGCAGAAACCGAAGAGACGGAAGTTATCGTTCTAACAGGGAATGATTCCGATGAAATTGCCGTCGAAGCAATACGGCAGGGGGCATTTTACTACCTTGAAAAGCCGCTCAAGCGGGAACTGTTGACGACTATAACGGAACGCGCCGGCGAAATGTCCCGTCTTCTCCGCATCAATCACAATCAGGCGCAGCGTCTCGACGAAAAATTCGGTTTCAACGGCGTGCTGGGAAATAATCCGCAAATGCTTGCCGTAATTCAACGGCTAAAACGAGTTGTTGAAACCGATGCAACGGTTTTAGTTCAAGGAGAAACCGGTACCGGCAAGGAATTGGTTGCGCAATGTATTCATCAGAACAGCAACCGCAAAAATAGACCCTTTGTTGCTCTGAATTGCGGCGGCTTGACCGAAAACATTCTGGAAAGCGAACTGTTCGGACATGTCAAGGGGGCTTTCACCGATGCAACTTCCGACAGAGTCGGCAAGTTTGAATACGCAAACGGCGGGACAATTTTTCTGGACGAAGTCGGCGATATGCCGCCGTCTATGCAGGTGAAAATCCTGCGGGTACTTGAAAGCGGCGAAGTTGTCCGCGTCGGTTCCAATCAGACGACGACAGTTAATGTCCGTGTTTTGTCGGCAACGAACCGCAATCTGGAAGAAGCGGTCGAAGCAGGTACTTTCCGCAAGGACTTGTATCACCGCTTGAAAGTCATCACCGTGCGAGTTCCGCCGCTGCGGGAACGGAAAGACGATATACCGGTTCTGCTGCAGCACTTTATCAAACATTTCTCGGAACGCTACGGAAAAAAAATCAAAGGCATTACGCCGCGTGTCCGCAAGGTGCTGATTGATTACGATTGGTTCGGCAATGTGCGGCAACTGAAAAATGTTGCCGAAAGTATGACGGTAGTTGATTACGATTCCTTAATAGACATTGACGATTTGCCGGAAGAGTTTAACGATTTTATACCTGCCGAAAATATCGGTGCAGATAACAATGAGGTTAATAATAACAGTGTAAATTTCGAAGCGGAACAAATCATTTCGTCAGACGATTGGATTGCTGCGGAAGAACAGAAGAACGGATTGCAGGAGTTTGTCGGCGGACCGCTTTCCGCAGTGGAGAAGGAATTCATTGCCGCAACGTTGCAATCGGCAAACGGCAATCGCAAAGAGACCGCAAAGTTGCTCGAAATCAGTGAAAGAACGCTCTACAGAAAAATTGAAGAATATGAGATTGGATAGTGTTTTTGATTTTTCAACGCGAAAACCGTTAAAATTCCCGCGAAAATCACGAAAAATTTTCAGCAACGGTTTTTTAGCATTTTTTGCGAGATATTAGTGTGTTTTGCGTTGAAAAATAGAATCGACAATTATCTCTACTTGATTATCACTGTTTCGCCTTGTAGACGGTATTCTAATTTTAGCGGTTTGCAGATTGTCCGAAACAATTCGTTGACTGTTGCGTTTTTGACTTCAAACGTGACTAAATGTTCCGGCGAAACATCCTTCGTTTCAAGCGGTTTCCAATTAATCACTATAGTCAAGCCGAGCCGTTTCGATAAAACATCCAAGACCGCGCCGAGCGGCTGCTCGTCAACCTTCAGTGTAAAACGCCGCTGCGAAAGCGGTGCTTTCGGTGATGCTGTCGTCTGTGGTTCTTTTGTCTGTGTTTCAGCGGCTTCCGGCGGTTGTTTCGGCAAATCGGTTTTCAAGGTTTCCAGTGTTTGCAATTCCGGCAACGGAACAATTCGGAACGTATTACCTTCGATTTCGTAGTCCTTTTCAAAGCCGATGAGCAGCATCGTGAGCAGTTTATAAAAGGGCAGAGCGGGCAAATCCGTTTTATTCCAAAGGTCAAAGGGCAATGCTTCTGCTCCACTGTTCGGCGAAGACGATAATGAAAACCCGCTGCTCTTAATAAGGTCGAGAATCGCCTGTTTCGGTTCTCCGAGAAACGGCAAACGAAAAGGCGTTTTCTTGTTGGGTATATTTCTTTGAGCGGTCGGCATTGCGGACAATTCTCTGCGGTGCTTTTCCAAGAGCAGCGGCAGTAATTCGGCTGTCTCTTTTGTGCCGAGATAGACAATGGTTGTACCGGCATCGTCCAAAAAATAACAGCCGGTATCGGTCTTTTCGGCTAAGGCGGTGAATACTTGTTTCACGGTTTGATTACTCAATTCCAAGTGAATCGTCTGTGTCGGGTCGATTCTTCGGTCGAGAAAAAAATGAATTCGCCGTGATTCGCAGAATCGCTCCAAGGATTCCCGCAGCGGTGTTCCGAGCCATTGTACCGATGCCGTATTTTCAAACGCCGGTTCCGCCGCCGATGTGGTTGGAAGAAAAAACAGCGGCAGGACGATTGAAACGAAAAGCATGATGTTGAAAATATTTTTTGGCATAATATCATTATACTGTGTTATTTCCTTTTTCTGAACCATCCGTCACAAAATCAACATCGCATCGCCGTAACTGAAGAACCGGTATTTTTCACGGATTGCTTCTTCGTAAGCCGCTTTGATAAGTTCATCGCCGCCGAAAGTCCGCACAAGCATCAACAGAGTCGATTTCGGAAAATGAAAGTTCGTCAGAAGAACGTCAACGTTTCTAAAAAAATACGGCGGACGGATAAACAGCGAGGTCTCACCTTCATATTCCTGCAAGGTGCCTTTTGCTGATGCGGATTCAAGAACCCGCACCGAAGTTGTGCCTACCGCTATGATTCTCCCGCCGCCTGTTTTTCTCGATAAAATTGTTTCAGCGGTCTCTTTGGAAAGTGAACACCATTCGGTGTGCATCCGATGTTCTTCGATATTTTCGGCAGTAATCGGTTTGAAAGTTCCGATGCCGACGTGCAGCGTCACCGGCACAACGGCTGTGCCGATTTGTTTGATTTCGTCAAACAACTGCGGTGTGAAATGCAGACCGGCAGTCGGCGCAGCAATCGCTCCCGGCTCCGAAGCATAAACGGTTTGATACCGCTGTGCATCTTCCGGCGACATCTTGCCTTTGCGGATATACGGCGGAAGCGGTACCCAGCCGGTTTTCTTTAACACGGTTGCCAACGGTTCTTTCGTAAGCGGCTTGATAAACCATGAACCGTCTTCCTGTTTGCTGATTAACTCAAGCAGAAGTCCTGCTTTTTTGTCAGACGGTAGTGTGTCGGGAGATTGCAGTACAATGATTTCGCCAGTCCGCATACTTCGTTTTGTCTTGCAGATAACTTGCCAGAGACGATGTTTCACGAAACGGACGATGATACCTTCCCATTTTCCGCCGGTTTCGAGACGATACCCAAACAATTTTACCGGCAAGACCTTCGTGTTGTTGATAACGAGTACATCTTCGGCTTTCAGCAGAGACGGCAAATCGCTGATGTGCATATGTTCAAGCGTCTGTGCTTGCCGATTTACGACTAGCAGCCGCGAGTCCGTTCTGTTGGGAGTCGGCTGCTGCGCTATCAATTCCGGCGGCAAATGATAATCGTAATCGGAAAGTGGCATAAGATTTAATTCGGTTGTCTTTACTCTACACGAAAAAGGCAGGTATGTCAAGCCGTTTTGAACGGCGGGAACTGAGCAGCAAAGTGTAGTGAAACGAAACCTGCGGCTCTGTTCTTGCAACTCGCAACTCGCTGCTCAACTGCAAAAACAACGTTGACGTATCGAGAAACTTCTGATATAAATGAAGATAAATTTCCGATAACCTCCAGAAAACTTCCGCTATGTCACAAAACAATCCGTATCCGTTGCAACCACGTCAGCCCATTCCGAAATTTTACAAATGGGAACTGTTGATACTCCTCTGGTTCGCCTATTTTCTGAATCAAGGAGATAGGGCGATTTTCGGTGCAGTGTTGCCGCTGATTAAAGCCGATACTGGTTTCACCGATGTCCAACTCGGATGGATAGGCACGCTTTTTATGATATGCTACGCTATCTGCGTTCCTATTGCCGGTTACGCAGGCGATGTGTTTAAGCGGGGCAACGTTGTTTTCGGCAGTTTGCTGGTGTTCAGCACCGGTACTCTGCTCACCGGTTTCGCAGGCGGATTTATCATGCTTGTCATATATCGTTCAATAGCAACCGGCATCGGCGAAGCATTTTATTATCCGAGTGCCAGCACATTAATCGGACAGTACCACCAAAAGACACGAGCAACAGCCATTGCGATTCACCAGACCTCGCTTTATACCGGCATTGTTTGCAGCAGTATGCTTGCAGCATGGATAGGTACGAATTGGGGCTGGCGGTCATCGTTCTACTTTTTCGGTTCTATCGGCGTGCTATTGGCTTTTATCATACTGTTCCGTTTGCGTGATGACAAAGCCGATGCCGCTGCCGCTAGTTCAGCATCTGACGAAAAGAGCAAGGAAACCATTCCGGTAGGCGATGCGGTGCGGCATGCTTTGAGCAAACCAACGCTGTATTGCATTTCCCTTGCACTCGGCGGAATGATGTTCACCAACATCGGCTTTCTGATGTGGATGCCGACCTACATGCACGAAAAATTTGAATTGTCACTGTTTCGAGCAAATTTCGACTCGATGTTTTATCATCATATTTGTGCGTACTTCGGGCTTATGATTGCGGCAACGCTTGCCGACTACCTTGCGCCGAAACGTAAAACCGTGAGAATGGAATTCAAGTTTCTCGGTTTGTTTTTAGCAGTGCCGTTTATCTTTTTAATGGGACAAGCAAACAACCTTTGGATCGTTTATCTCGCCCTTTGCGGTTTCGGAATTTTTCGCGGCGTGTATGACTCGAATCTTTTCGTTGCTGTATTCGATATTATAGAACCGAAGTACCGCTCAACCGCAATGGGCTTGATGCTCTTGCCGGCTGTCATAATTGCTGCCTTCTCGTCTGTTCTTTTGGGATGGATAAAGCAGAATTACGATTTGCAACTGGGAATAACCGCTTTGTCATGCGTGTATCTTTTGTCCGCATCGTCCATTTTATTCGCTTTAATGTTCACGTTCAAAAAGGATTACTACGCCGAAACACCAACAGAATGACAATCTCGCTATGACAACCTTTCGTTACGCAATCAACTCGGGAACGCTCAAGGGCTTCGATTTGCCAATCGAAGAACAGATAAACGTCGCCGCTGAAGCCGGTTACGACGGCATTGAACCGTGGAGCATCGGTTTGGAACAATATCTCCAGCGCGGCGGTACACTTCGTGATTTGCGGAAGCGGATTGAGGACTGCGGCTTGTCCGTTCCCGGCGGCTGCGCTTTTTTTCCTTGGATAGTTGACGACGAGAACATCCGCAAAAACGGCATCGAGCAAATGAAACGGGAAATGGCGATGTTTCGGGAAATCGGCGCAACACTCATTGCGGCAACTGCATGGGGAGCGAAAGAAACCCGTCTCGATAACTTTCCTGTTCTTGGTGAACGTTATCGAACGATATTGGAAATCGGTTTGCAGGAAGGTGTGATTCCGCAACTGGAAATCTGGGGACATAGTGCAACGCTGACAACGTTGTCAGATGTTTTTTCGATTGCTTCTTATTGCGGACATCAGCAGGTGAAATTCCTGCTGGACGTGTATCATTTATATCGCGGCGGCAGTCCGATTGAAGGGTTAGCATTGTTGAATCCGCAGACGCTTTCCGTTTTTCATGTCAACGATTACCCTGCTGACCCGCCGCGGGAATATCTCGTAGACAAACATCGGGTTTATCCCGGCGACGGTATTGCACCGTTGAAAGAAATTGGGAGTATGCTGCGGACGATAGGTTTCGACGGCTGGCTTTCTTTTGAAGTGTTCAATCTGGACTATTGGGCGACTGGCGACTCGCTGAAGGTTGCCAAGACGGGACTCGAAAAAATGAAAGCGTTTTGATAAGTGCGTTAACGGACTAAACTTTACACTGACTAGCAGGAAAGTTATTGGAAAAACCGCCGGAAATTGTAATGCACCCCCGTCGGACTGACTTTAAGTCCGTCCCGCTTGATTATCTTGCAAAATTGTGTACAATGGACGTTCCCCTTTTCGATAAAAATTTATTCGATAGACACTTTTCGGTACACTTTTCTTTCAAGGATTTTTTATGGCTAAATACACAACTTCGGATATTCGCAACATTGCCCTTTGCGGTCACGGCGGTTCCGGTAAGACAACATTGATTGACACCCTGCTAAACGAAACCGGCACCGTCAAGAAACTGGCAAGCGTCGATGACGGAACAAGTATCTGCGACTTCGATGAAGAAGAAAAAGCACACAAATACACGATTGAAACAAGCGTCGTTCACATCGAAAGAAACGGCAAACTGTTCAACATAATCGATACGCCCGGCTATCCCGACTTCATCGGACAAACCATCGGCGCGCTCTACGGAGTTGACACCGCCGCTGTTGTCATCAACGCCGCTGCCGGTATCGAAGTTAATACCCGCCGTGTGTTCGCCGAAGCAAAGAAAGCCGGACTGGGACGCATCATCATTCTCAACAAACTCGATGACGAAAAGGTTGATTTCGATAAAACGCTCAAACTCGTTCAGGACGTTTTCGGAAATAACTGCGTTCCGTTCAACACACCCAATGGAAACGGACATAGTTTCACCACCGTTCAAAGTTCTTTTGCTGACGGAGCAAAATACAAAGACGCTCTCATCGAAGCCATTGTCATGGTAGATGAGACGGCAATGGAAAAATATCTCGAAGGCGAAGTACCGTCAACAGAGGAACTCGCTGTCTTGACGAAAAGAGCGGTGCTTGACGGCACACTGATTCCAATCGTCTGCGTTTCCGGCAAGAAGAAAATCGGATTAACCGACTTGCTTGACGCTTTTGAATTCTGCGGTTTAACACCGGAGATGATTCAGCGGACGGCAAAAGACGGCGAAGAGAACGAAGTTGAAATTAAAACCGATGCTGCGGGTCCCGTTATTGCGCAGGTTTTCAAAACACGGATTGACCCCTTCGTGCAGAAGTTGAGTTTCCTCCGGTTATACAGCGGTACATTGAAGAACGGGCAGTCCATAGCGGCATCGACCAGCAGGCGCGGCATAAAAATTGCGCAACTTTTCCAAATGATGGCAAGCGAAACCAAGTCCATTGACGAAGCAATACCGGGCATGGTTATCGCCGTTGCAAAATTGGAAGAACTTGAGACCGGTACTACTATCGGCGATTATGGAATGTCACCGTTTCCGTTTCCGACACCAATGGTCTCGCTAGCCGCCTCACCGAAAAGCCGCGGTGATGAAGCAAAGTTATCCGGCGCGCTTGCAAAAATTACGCAGGAGGATTCCACGTTTATCACAAGAAGAGACGAACAGACGAAGCAGTTAATCATTACCGGTATGAGTGAACTGCACTTGAAGGTTATTCAGGAACGTCTCAAACGGCGTGATAAGGTTGAACTTGATACGAAAGAAGCGAAAATTGCTTATCGTGAAACGATTCAAACCAACGGTGACGGAATGTATCGTCATAAAAAGCAGTCCGGCGGCGCGGGACAATTCGGCGAAGTACATATCCGAATGTATCCGTTCCCGAAAGGCACAGACCCCGAAGAGTTCTCCTTGAACAAGGAGATGTTCCCGTCTCACAAGGACCATCATTACGACCCGTCGGCGAATTTCCTTTGGGTTGACTGCATTGTCGGCGGTGTGATACCGTCCAACTTTTTCCCCGCGATTGAAAAGGGATTCAGGGAAAGAATGTCAAAGGGCGTTATTGCCGGTTATCAGGTTCAAGATGTTGCGGTCGAATTGTATCACGGGAAGTATCACGATGTTGACTCCAATGAACACGCTTTCAAAACGGCGGGTTCAATGGCGTTCAAGAAGGTTTTTTCGGAGTCAAGACCTGCGTTGCTTGAACCGATAGTCAAAATGGAAATAACGGTGCCAATGTCGAATGTCGGCGATGTCAACAGCGATTTGCCGAATCGGCGCGGTCGTCCGCTTGGAATTGACGATGCTGGCGGCGGTATGCAGACAATCACGGCGGAAGTTCCGCTGGCGGAGATTCAAACCTACAATCGGACGCTTGCTTCGATGACCGGCGGTCAGGGAAGTTACGGCATTGAATTCCTGCGGTACGATATTGTGCCGGGCAACATTCAGCAGGACATCATCAAGAATGCTGAACTGGCAGAAGAAGAAGAGTAAGAGGCATTAAAATTTCCGGCGGTTTTTTCCTTTGTGTTCTTCGTGTCTTTGTGCGATAGAATTGAAAATTGCTTTTCGCACAAAGTTCACAAAGATTCTGATAGTATCCACTTATGTCCTTTCAATTCTTGAATCAACTGTTCGACAATTTTGACGCTGCGGATATTGTCAAATCCCAATCCGCGCAATGAAGCATATTTTTCATCAGAAAGTTTGGTCATAAAATCAGTAGTTTGTAAAACGCCGTTGTGTTCCTTATTTTACGGTATATGCGTGAAATTGCAAGCAGTTAAAATCGGTACTGATTCGGCAAACAATTTTACCAAATCGTTCCGAAAATTAT
>WRCR01000141.1 GCA_009783865.1 Planctomycetaceae bacterium
AAATTCCTTGAAAGCGGAAACAAAATACTCGCCGACCTGCTTCGCCTTCTGCAAAAGGTTTTCATCTTCAATTATCTGAATTGCCGCAATACCGGCGGCAGCGGCAATCGAATTACCGCCGAAAGTCGATGCGTGCATTCCCGGCTTCAATGACGGGGCAATTTCCCGTTTCGCAATCATTGCACCGGCTGCAACTCCGCCCGCTAGTGCTTTCGCCAGCGTCATAATATCCGGTTCAACACCGAAATGCTGATACCCGAACCACTCGCCGGTTCGTCCGCAGCCGGTCTGCACTTCATCGAAGACAAGCAGTAAACCGTACTTATCGCACAGATTGCGAAGTCCTTGCAGAAAATCGTCCGCAGGCATCCGTACTCCGCCTTCACCTTGAATCGGTTCAATCATTATTGCGGCGGTCTCGCCGTCAATGCTCTTTTCGACTGCCTCCAAATCATTGTGCGGAACGTAAGTGAAACCGGATAACATCGGACCCAAACCGGCGTGATAGTTCGGCTGCGCCGTTGCCGAGAGCGCGCCCATCGTTCTGCCGTGAAAACTCCCCTGAAATGTAATGATTTTATAACGCTCTTTCGCTGTATGCAGCCGGACAAGTTTAATGGCGGCTTCATTCGCTTCCGCACCGCTGTTGCAAAAGAAACATTGCCCGCCGAAAGAACGTTCCGATAGAAGTTTCGCCCATTGTCCCTGCAACCCGGTGTACCAAGAGTTAGGAACGTGAATGAGTTGCGCAACCTGTTTCTGCACGGCTTCAACAACCGGCAGCGGACAATGTCCGAGCAGACCGCAACCCCAGCCCGGAAAGAAGTCGATGTACCGCTTGCCGTCTGCGTCCCATATTTCGGAACCCGCCCCGTGAGTCAAAACGACAGGATAGCGGGTGTAATTCGCAATAACGTATTTATCGAAAAGAGCGATTGTGTCTTTCATTGAGGCAACAGGGTAGGACTAAATCCTACGCTAAAATTAAAAGTCCCGAATCGTTTTCCGGTCAAGCGTTCCGCCGGTGCCGCTGCTTGCGGAATCATCCTGCAACACTTTGACCAGTTTCAAAAACGTTGAAATGGCTCTGCCGTTGACCGAAACCCGGGCTTTAGTCGGGCTGTCCTGAAAAACGGCAATCTTTGCGTTGTTGCCCGTTGTAATAAGCACATCGGTTATCAATTTCGCTTTATCATCGACGGTGTCAACGCCGAAGTTTTTCAGCAGGACACCCAGCGGACGCAGCGCAATAACCATCTGCGGATTTTTAACTGCCGCAGGTTCTTTCGTTGCTTCCAACGCATCGGTCAACGCTTTCTCCGTTTTCAGTTCATCAAATCCCGCCGCAAATGCAACGGCATTATTTTCCTTCACAGCCCAATAAGCGGCAAAAGTTTTATCCTTCAATACCTTCGGCAACTGCTCATTTTCGTCCAATTCTTTAAGCGGAACAATAAGCGTTGAAATCTTGAAATCCGCAACTGTTTTTACGTCTTTCTTTACGTATTTTTTGAATAGTTCGTCAATTTTTTCGACAGCGGATTCGTTTTGTTTGAGAACCGCTTTCCTAAATACATCAAATGTCTTCTTAAATAATTCGTTGACCTTGCCGGTGTCTTTAACGGCGGCGGCTTCGAGAAGAATTCCGTCTGAACTCAATGCAGCGGCTGCATTGAAAACATTATCCTTTTCAAACACGGCTGCACCGGTCTCTTTGATAAGTGCCAAATAGTCCTCCACAAATTTTAGTGTATCTTCTTCGACATCTCCGTTTTCTTCAAGTTGATTCAGCAATGCATCGGAAAACGTTGAGAAACCTTCGTCAAACGTTTTCAGTACTTCCTCATCAATGTATCGAACCATATTTATCGAAAAGACGGTATCCCTGTCATTGAAGGTAAAACCGTTGAAGGGGGATTTGAATTTCGACTCTTCTTGTATTTGCTTTGCCATTGAGGAACCTTCCCGCGGAACAACGTCAACTACAACTTCTGTGTCGGCATTGCCGGTATTGAACGTTAAACCGAAGGTCATGGATGCAAATTCCTTGTGCAACTGCATTATACTTTTGACTGCCTGGTCTATTCCTTCACCGGAGTTAGGTGCTGACATCATAGCAAACATCTGAATCAGAGCGAGAGAATTTTCAATGGACTGCGCACTGGTATTCTCAAAGTCAATTTTGATGCCCAGCAGATATTTTTCCAGACCGGCAATCAGCGTGTTCGGGTCGTCCGGCAAGTCCTTGACATATTCCTGTAAAGTGACGACGTATGCTCCTTTCTTTTTCACGGCAACGAAAAGCCCCAAGGGGGTATTGATTCGCAGATTGCCTTTTCCGTCATCTTTCAGGTCGGATTTCAATGCTTCCGCTCCCGGCACGTTGATTTTATCAAAATTGTCAATCGGCAGATAAAGAATCGGTGCTTTGATTTCGTTGCCGTCACTGCGAAGAATGAGCCAGAGCGGATTGTCGATATTGATTCCCTCAAGGGCTTCAATCTGTGCCAGCATTTCGTTCCATTGTGCTTTGGCATCGGCTAATTCGGCAATTTTCGTACCCGTTGCGGCAATGGTTTTAAGTGAGGCAACTTTTAGCGTTAATACCGGTTTTAATTTTGCCGTTGCGTCTTGCTGTGAAAAAGCAGACGGTGAAAAAACCGGCAGAGTCAAACACAAAGCCGTCAAAGCGGCAGTCAATACGGAAAAAACAGGTAAAGTTTTCATTTGAATTCCTATTTTAGGGGATTTCGGACAGTACGCTGCGGAACAACATTTTCGCGCGTGAAATCAAACAGCGTTATTGTATCACAAATTTCCGGCTTCGCAATAGCAAAAAGAGTGTCTTGAATCCGTCAGTTTTTGAAAAACTTGCGGCTGGACTGGCAAATAATCGGCAGATAATATAAAATACGAAAAATAAACCCAAATATGAAAATGAATACCTTGCGTTTTTTCCTGTTTCTTATATTCACCGGAGTTATTGCGGCAAACGTGTCGGCTGCGGACGCTTTCGTTTCCAAAATCAATTCGACCGCAAAGACCTTTCGGCAAAACATCGAGCAAATTGCTGGTTGGTGTACTTCACATCGTCTTCGGGACGAAGCCGTTTTTGCCCGCTCCGCGTTGATGCCGGAATATCCCGATAAAATTTGTATTCCCCGCTATCCTGTCAAGCAAGGAATGTTAGCGATTGAAAAAAACGTTCCGAAGAATTTGCCGGCGGGCTATACCGCTTATCTAACCGGTAAGGCGGAAACCCCGCCCGATGACAAATATACCGATAAACAACTTGCACGCAATTACATCATTTCACTGCGGGAAGGATATGCGCGGGACTTGTCGGGGTATGCGAAAACCGCTTGCAAACAAGGACGCGGAACACTGGCGGTGCAGTTAGCGATGGCGGCACTGCACGCTAATCCTGATGATGTAAAACTTCGGGCTGCCTTCGGCTTCGTCAAGTATAAAGACGAATGGCGGTCGCCGTGGGAAGCGAAAAAACTCAAAGACGGTTTTATCGACCACGCTGACTTCGGCTGGATACCGGAAAAATATGTGAAACAATACGAAGCAGGTCAGCGGTATTACAAGGGAAAATGGATTTCTGCTGACGAAGATGCCCGATTTCATTCTACCGTTGAAACCGGCTGGGTTATCGACTCGGAGTTTTATCAGTTGGCAACGAATCATTCCATCGAAGGCGGTGTTCGTCTTCGGCGGCGGGTGGAACATTTTTATCGGGCTTGGCGAATGCTCTTCTACCGATATTATGCAACGGACGACCAATTAGCGGCTTATTTCTCCGGCAATGTTACGCCGCAAATTCCTGCATACCGGCATAAGATGATTATCTATCGGAATAA
This sequence comes from Planctomycetaceae bacterium, assembly GCA_009783865.1. Lineage (GTDB taxonomy): Bacteria > Planctomycetota > Planctomycetia > Pirellulales > Thermoguttaceae > WRKP01. The sequence goes on from WRCR01000141.1 coordinate 3,867, forward strand.
AGATGAATTCATGCGGGAGACACAATCAAAAGATTCGAGAGGCGGATTTTATGCTTCTGGAAAAAAATGCTGTTATTTCTATTTTTCGGACAATCCGAATTCGGCACCCTTTGGAACGATGTTTCACGAAGGCACGCATCAACTTTTTGCGGAGATTGACCCGCGTGATAAATGGGGAAAGGGCGGCGGCGGAAATTATAATTACTGGGTTATCGAAGGTGTTGCCGACTTCATGGCGGTATTTCAGCAGGAAGAACATTTTTACACCATCGGCAGCAGCGGTAATACCCGGGGAGCAGCCCGGCTTTGGAATAACGAAAAGAAGGCGATGCCGCTCGCAGAAATGCTGGAATTTAACGGTTCGAGAAAATGGACAACGGAGCAATACGAAGACATCGGCAGTTTATACACGCAGAGCAAATCGATGTTTCAATATCTGATGTTTGCGGACGACAACGGTTTCCGTGACGCACTGATTGTATATCTTTGGCTGGTTTATAACCGCAAGGACACGGCGGACACATTTCGGCAACTTTTTAAGATGACTCCGCAGGAGTTTGATGTGAAGTACAGGGAATTTCTTTCCAGCAGCGCGGGACTTTAAGTCCTTGTAATTCTGTAAGGGCATGATACAATGCACCTGAATAGAACAACTATTAATAGAGAACCAGAACTATGGATTTACAACCGATTACATTAGACAGTATTGCCCCGCATCGTCCGCTTGTTATTGCCGGTCCGTGCAGTGCGGAAAATGAAGACCAGATGCTGGAAACCGCCCGTCAACTGAAACAGTGCGGCATTAAAATAATGCGCGCCGGTATCTGGAAGCCCCGTACAAAGCCGGGCGGCTTTGAAGGAGTCGGCACCGCCGGTATTCCGTGGATGCGCAAAGTAAAAGAAGAAACCGGTTTATACACCGCAACCGAAGTTGCAACGCCTGCTCATGTTCATGAAGCAATCAAGGGCGGTATCGATGTTCTCTGGATTGGCGCAAGAACGATGGTAAATCCCTTTGCCGTTCAGGAACTTGCCGAAGCATTGCGGGAAACAACGATGCCGGTGCTGGTGAAAAATCCGGTCAATCCCGACTTGGAGTTATGGATTGGCGGCATTGAGCGGTTATACCGCTGCGGCATCAAAAAGTTAGCCGCCATTCATCGCGGGTTCAGCACTTATGAAAAGACGGCGTACCGGAATGAACCGTTTTGGCAAGTCCCGATAGAACTTCGGCGGCGCATTCCAAATTTGCCGATTTTCTGCGACCCAAGTCATATCAGCGGCAATCGGGAACTCATTGCGCCGCTATGTCAGCAGGCAATGGACTTGGGCTTTGACGGCTTGATGATTGAAGCACACTGTTGTCCCGAAAAGGCGTTCAGCGATGTGTCGCAGCAAGTCGCACCGGAACAACTTAACACGATACTTTCTAATCTGATAATCCGCGATAAATTTGATACGACGGCGGAGTTATCGGAATGGCGCAGGCAAATCGACCAGATTGACGAACAACTGATTGATTTACTTTCGAAACGAATGAAAATTTCCAGCGACATCGGCAGATACAAAAAGAAAACCGGCATGCCGATATTGCAGCCCGCAAGATACACGGAAATACTTTCCAATCGTGCGCGGTTGAGTGAAACGCTGGATTTGAATTCGCAATTTATTCAGGAAATCCTGAAATCGGTACACGAAGAATCGGTCCGCCGACAAATGGTAATAATGGAAGAAAGTGATTAGTTAATAGTGAATAGTGGCGGACGCAAGCGTTAAAATTTCACACACCCCTACCCTATCACCCTCTTGAATTGCTCTTGACGGCAGAGGGGGGGGTTCGTTACAATTCGGTGTCTGTCTGAAAATTCCACTCAAGAAGGAGAATCGAAATGTATCGTTTGCTGTTACCGTTGTTGTTATTGGTTCTTTGCCCGGGAACTACGTGGAGTACTAATCTGTTACCGTCTCATTTGACACAGGATGAAATTCTTGCGACTCTCGACGAACCGTTTACGTGTGATTTCAAAGACGAGATTTCCCTCGCTGAAGCATTATCGTATATCGGTAAGACGACGAATATCGAAATCGATGTCGACAATGCGGCTCTGAAGGAACTCGGTATTACAACTAAATCGCCGGTCAAATTTCGGCTGCCGTTCCCGCTGCCGCTTCGGGATGCCTTGAATTATCTCGTCAAACAGCATGGCATAGATTGGAATGTCGTGGAGAACAACACGGGAAATAACGTACTGCTTATCACCTCGCAGCAAAACTCAGACAGGAGAGAACCATACCGGAGCGAATATTATTTCGTCGGCGATTTTTTGCAAACCGCGACACCGACTCTGCCGCCGAAACACGGCGAACCGATTGCGTCTCAACCGGAAAAGGATTTGGCACCGCTCATCGACTACATCAAGATAATGATTGCCCCGGAATCATGGAAGGACGGCGACATCCAAGGATACTTCCCCAACTCAAGTTTGGTCGTTCGTCAACGTGAAGATGTCCACGAACAAATTGTCAAACTGCTCAATCGATTGCGAAAAATAAGGGATACGCAAGTAATGTTCGAATTTTTGACACCAACTCATCATCATCTGGAACTGGATAATGGAAAAGGTTCACCTTTGATTTGTTTCAACGGAATACCGGAATGCGTCCGGTTTAATTTGGAAAGTGATACTATTGTTCGGATTGCTCCGGTTTCTGCGGAACCGATTCCGAAAAAACTTGCGGAATACAACGAACCGTTCATGCTCCGTGTTCCCAAGGGACCATGTATGATAACAATCAAATGTGCCGTCCGCCCGGAAAACGAAATCAAGACCACTGTCACCGTTGACGGTCAGAAACCAGAGACCCGACTGTTCTATGTAGTACCGTTCCATCTGGAAGAGAAAGTTGCCGAGTTCCGTTCTGCCGTCAAATGAAAATAATTAATAGTTTAACAACCTTTCCGCTTGTTCGTTGCGTCCTAGTTTTTTCAGTTCGGCAATGGTTTCCCGAAGTGCTTCCGCCGCAAGCGGACGATGGTATTCATACTGAATCGGCACCCGCATCCATGATAATATCGACTCTTCTGATTGTCCGGTTTGCCGGGCGGCATTACCTAACAGAAAGTATGCTCCTGCCCGCTGCGGTTCGGGAACCCTTTGCAGCAAGCGTTTCAGCGGAATCAAATCGTCTGCGGTTTTCAACATCGGTATCTGTTCCTTCCACAACATTATTCTTGCCAGTAGTGCGGCTTCCTGCTGCCGTTGATAAAGCAGATTATTTTTTTCTTTCGGATTAGGTTCGGTCTCCAATGAAGCCGCTAACTGCCGCAACCGCTGCTTGCCGTTCTGCTGTTTGAGCGGAGTATTACTGACCGAAAGAATTCCTGCCGCTAAAAGAATCGCTCCGGGACTTTCCGTTTTCGATTGCGGTGTCTTCATCGGGTTGAAAATGTTTTCCGCCGTTGTTTCCCTAGGTTTTGTACCGGCATTTTTTATTTCAAGTGAAACGAACCAAGGAAGCGGAATAGTATCAAGCGTCATCAGCGGTTCTACCTGACAGAGCAGGAAATACTCTTCGGCGGCTTGTTCGTTGTCGTTCATTGCGGTTAAACTGCGGACGATTTGTTCACCGGCGGACAGCCAGAGTGAACGCTGCTGTTCCTTCGGCATTTCTTTGTTTCGGAGTGAGTCCCGCAGGTCGGAGTAGAGTTGTTTTGCCGCCGCATAATTTTTTTTGCCGAATTCCGTTTCGGCTTCCTGAAAGTACGGCTCCGTTGCGGATATGAACAGCGGAACGAAACAAGTGCAAAAAGCGAAAACGTGTGTGTTGAGGTTTTTCATAGTATTCAATATAGCGTAAAGTGTTGCCGATGCAAGAGCGGTGAGCGGCGAGAGAACCGGCAACTATGCCGCCGGTATTTAGGCGGTCCCCCGCGCTGTCTCCGAGGAGTAGATGGCATTTAATCCGGTCATTTCGGACAGCCGCGCCGCATTGCGATAATGCCGCTGCGCGCAAGTTCGATGATGCCGAAAGGACGCATCGTGTCAACGAATCCTTCGAGTTTCGATTCCCTTCCGGAAACCTCTATCATCATTGAAACGTCGCTTACGTCGACGACTTTTGCCCTGAAAATCTCCGCCATCTCAATAATCTTGCTGCGGCTGCCCGGCAGTGCTTCGACTTTGATGAGCATCAAATCCCGCTCGACATATTCTTCGTCGGTAATATCTTCCGCTGAAACTACTGTAACGAGTTTTTGCAGTTGTTTGAGAACCTGTTCCTGTACTTTTTCATCGCCGACGACAACGAAAGTCATTCGGGACAGTTTGGAATTTTCGGTTTCGCCGACCGCCAAACTGTCGATGTTGTAGCCGCGTGAAGCCAGCATACCGGAAATGTGTGACAGGACACCGGGCGTGTTCTGTACGAGAGCGGAAATAACGTGTCGCATATCAATTTTCCTAAAAATACGAAATACTGAACACGTATTTTACTTCAGTATTGATTTTTTGCAAGCGTAGGATTGGAATCGTGCAAAAAATTGGGTGTTTTTTTAATCAATTCAACAGCGGGTCATCCGGCAAATTGCTGGTGTGCAGCACATCGCAAATAATCGAGCGTCCGACATGCTCAATGAGTTCCTGCCAAATACTGGTCTCATCCGCAAAAACAATTTGCTGTGTCGCTTCAGCAAGATACCACGAACCTTCCTGAATCTCTCTCGCCAGTTGTCCTTCACCCCAGCCCGCATTGCCGACGAAAAGACGAAATTGCGTCTTCGAGTTATTCACAAGTTCGTCCATTGTCTCTTTCGCAGAGGAAAAATATACGCCGGGAGATATTTCCATAACGTAAAGTGCCTCATCAGAATGTATCGCAAAC
>WRCR01000142.1 GCA_009783865.1 Planctomycetaceae bacterium
AAAATCGCGGCTACACCCTTTATCTATGAGCCATCTGTTTCTCGTATTTATCGGATGGGCGGTGTTTGCGAAACATTGCGACCCCCAGTTTTGCCACGCGCTTAGTGCCCCGATGCATTCTCCAAAAAGGAAAGTGTTGGACAGACCGTCGGTAATTGCGTCAAACGAGGCAGCCCAGCCACAAACTCCGATAACTCCCCGCACAATTTTGACGTTATTGCCGGCACCGGTATAAGCGTTTTCATAACTCTCTCCGCTGTTTGTTCCCCAACCTAAACCGGTCATATTGCGATAGTCGCCGATGTTCGCTGCATAATCACATTGGGAAAGCGACCAGTTGTCATTGACTTGAATACCGCCGCTCATGCTCCAGCCGTCTTCTCCGACAATTTCTTTTGCCATCGGGTTAGTCGGACATAAAAACCCCGGATAAATGGTTCTTATAACTTTGTAGTTGCACTGAACGCTGGTGTCTTTCATCATTTGGTCATGATTGGTTCCGTTCCACGCCCCCGGTCGGTCGTAGGGAACTTTCTTCCAATCAATCATTTCGTACATTGATGTTCCTTCTATGTAGGGAAGCAGGCGCGGTGCCCAGTTCCACCCCGCGTTGCCTCTTCCGCTTGCGCCAAACGTTGCGGTAGCAGAACCGTCAGAGTAGGGAATTGCCCCACGCACGTCGTGGTAGTTGTGGACAGCAAGGGAAATTTGTTTCAAGTGGTTGTTGCACTGCATTCGCCTTGCTGCCTCGCGGGCGGCTTGAACAGCAGGCAAAAGCAAAGCGATTAGAACGCCGATAATGGCGATGACTACGAGGAGTTCAACGAGCGTGAACGCTAATCGATTAAACGACAATTGTAATTCTCCCCCCCTCGAATTACCTAATACTACATTCTGACTTTTCATATCGATACCCTCAATTACTGGAAAAAATTGACAAACAATTACCCCTGCCAAACAACGGTATTGCACTTCTATCGTAATTCTTTTCTCGGAAATTTCAAGCGAATTTATAAAATGAATAGTCCGGGTAAATGCAGTTTTGAATTTTCGCCGATTGCCCCTATTGTTTTTCCCGTCCCGCTTGGTATATTTATCACAATTGTGAAAACAATTTGGAATAAACAAACAGAAATAACAAACACTTTACTTTTGGAGAAATCACATGTCATCCTGGAACGTTGGTGTATTTGCCAGTATCGATGCCGGTCTCGGTGTACAACTCGAAGTAGTCCGCGATTTGGGCATCAAAACCATTCAACTTCATACGCCGTCCAAAACAAGCCGGACAGCGAAACACGCCGAAGAATTCAACGCTAAATTGAGTGCTTACGGAATTACGATTTCCACCGTATTTCTCGGCTTTGAAGGCGAAAGTTATGAGTCCATCAAAATCACCTCCGAAACTGTCGGTTTCGTTCCCAAGGCAACACGGGCATCCCGGCTCGCCGAAGCGTTTCAGATTGCCGACTTTGCTAAACTGCTGAACGTTGACGCAATCGGTTCACACATCGGCTTTGTTCCTCACGACAAAACAAGTGCCGACTATACCGATGTCGTTTCGACTATTCGGCAACTTTGCGAACATCTGAAACAAAACGGACAAACTTTGCATCTGGAAACCGGTCAGGAAGAAGTTACCGCTCTCCGCGATTTCATCGGCGATGTCGGTACGGGCAACTTGTTTGTCAACTTCGACCCCGCTAATCTCATATTGTACGGTATTGGCAACCCGATTGGTGCGCTGAAAACTATCGGACAATGGGTTCGCGGTGTTCATTGCAAAGATGCCGTTGCGACAACCGGTGTCCCCGGTGTCGATTGGGGAGCCGAAGTGCCTTTTGGAAAAGGACAAGTCGATGCCGAACTGTTCCTGCAAACGCTGAAAGAAGTCGGATATACCGGACCGCTCACGATTGAACGGGAAATTCCGGAAGACCCGCTGCGGCAAAAGGAAGAAATCGGACAGGCGATAGAACTGATTAATGGTATCATTTCAAAACTTTAGAGGAGTTTTTAATGCCTTTATTGAAAATAACTGAACCGCACACGCTCGGTAAAGAGGAGGCGGTTCACCGGTTGCGGCAAAAAGAAATCGAAATAAAAGAAAAGAATACTTACTTAGTTTCCGATTTATCAGAAACGTGGACAACCCCTTATTCGATGGACTTTGCTTTCAAAATATACGGTTTTTCACCTACCGGCAGTGTTTGTGTCGAAGACGACAAAGTCACAATCTCGGTTGACTTACCGCTTGCGGCAATGTTCATACAAGGAATGCTTGAAAATGAAATTCGTAAAGAATTGGCAAAAGTATTGGCATAAAGAAAACTTTATGGTACAATACTGAAGTATAAATACAGAAAAATGAGAAAAATGAAAGCCGTTTCACGTGAAAACGGTGTCCGCATATTGACAGAATACTGACAGACAACGAAAGGTTTTGATATGGCTCGCGTTCTTGTTGCAGATGACTCCAGCACGATGCGTAAAATTATTCTTCGTTCCCTTCAGGCAGTCGGAGTGAAAGATATAACAGAAGCATCGGACGGTGCCGAGGCGGTCGCACTGTTCGCACCGGGGAAGTTTGACATGGTGCTGACCGACTGGAATATGCCCGCAATGACCGGTTTAGAAGTTTTGAAGGCAATCCGCGCTCAAGATGAGGAAATTCCTGTGATAATGGTAACTACTGAAGCGGAAAAAGCCCGTGTCCTTGAAGCAATTCAGGCGGGTGTGTCGGATTACCTCGTTAAACCCTTCACAGCGGATATGCTGCGGGAAAAGCTTGAAAAGCATGGATTATAACGGTTATACCAGTTATGCTGCCTATCCTTTCGTTTTCAGGGTATTTCCGCCTAAAAAATTGGACTCTAACGCTGAAAAAATATGATATTTAATGAGGGTTGTTGTATGCACCGGGTATCAGCAGCCCGAATTGAATCCAGTTTATAGCGTCCCGTGAACCAACGGAGATAAAACGATGCGTATCAGAAACATTTTCGTCGTCCTTTCAGCGGTATTGTTCATCGGTATTCTCATGATGCCGGTGTTCTCCGTTTATGCTCAGACCAACAACAGAAACAGCAGCAGCAGCGGCAATAACAACAATAACAATAACAATAATAACGGCGGCAGCACCTACGCCGGTGTGCGGGTTTCACCGCAGCAGGTTTTGGAACGCGACATCGCCTTTGACTACGGGCGCATTGACGCGGCAAGAATAAATGCTTCGAGAACGATGTACGCACAAGGACTTTCGGCAAATGTCAAAGCCCAAAGTCCGCTGCGTTATGTTTCGCTCAATCGCCTCGAAAAAGCGATTATCGAAAACAACAACGTTGTCACCGAAGAGATGCAATGCCTCGCCGGTTTACAGAGAATTCAATATGTTTTATACCTGCCGGAAACGAAGGACATTGTCATTGCGGGTCCCGCCGAGGGCTGGTTTCCCGGTTATGAAGGAGCATTTGTCGGACTTTCCAATGGTCGCCCGGTTTGCGAATTGCAGGACTTAGTCGTTGCTCTTCGAAGTTATCCCGCAGGCAAAGCAGGCGCGCCGGTTGTCGGGTGTTCAATCGACCCGACGCAGGAAGGAAACGTCCGTTTGCAGGAATTTATCCGCGCCTTCGGTCATTACGGCGGACCGGAACGCTATCCGCAGTTTATCGCCGGTCTGAGAAATGCACTTGGTATGCAGACGGTTAGAGTTGACGGCATTCCTGCTAATACCCATGCTGCTCTTGTGATGGTTTCGGCGGACTACCGTATGAAACGCATCGGTATTGGTATTGAAGAACCGCCGGTTCCGATTGTTTCGTTCATTTCCAAAGCGAAGCCGGGTGCGAAAAATGCTCTTTACCGCTGGTATTTTGTGCCGGACTATCAAGCGATAACCATGTCGGAAGATAAAAACGGAATCGAATTGTCCGGCGCAGGCGTAAAACTTGTTGCGGAAGACGAAATCGTTTCTGCTGCCGGTGAACGCAGTGCGAAAACCGGTAAAGTTGATGCCGCCAGCAAAGCGTTTGCAACTAGTTTCACGAAAGAATATCCTAGGTTAGCCCGCAAATCGCTGGTTTTCGCTCAACTCCGCAACTTTGTCGATATGCTTGTTGCCGCTGCTTACATTCAACAGCAGAATTTCTACGGCGAAGCGGCGTGGACTATGGAATTTCTCGGCAATGAATCGAAGTATGCCGTTCAGACGTACACTGCACCGTCATCGGTTGAACCAGTAGTCGGTATGGCAGTTCGCGGCAGTACTCTTATGGCACCCATAGGCGGCGGTGTTGAAATCGAACCGGCGGTTGCCTTAAAAGCGGAAAACGTGAAGAAGGAAGAGAACGCTGCTGTTTCCGCGATTCAAAACAAGACGGCGGCGCAGATTTCCGCGCTTAAAGCCAACCAATGGTGGTGGGACTAAGCGGGCTGGGCTAAACTCGGTGAACGATTAAAATCAAACTGCTGCGCGTTGCGTCCAGCCGCAGCGGACATCGTAAATCCAATCCGGCGACCAGTAATGATAAATCGTAACTTCGGCGACAATCTCATAACCGGTCTTTTCGCAAGTCAAAATACTTCTCTTGTTGTTCTTCTGGGCTATGAAAGAAACCGTTGGAATGTCGAGCGAACTGCACCAGAAATCGCAGGCCTCAAACATCTGCTCTGTAATACCTACTCCGTGAAAATTGCTGTCAACAGCCAATATCCCGATACGTCCTTCATATTCCGGCGAATCAGACCTTTGATTTGCGGATAAAATCTTGCGGATAATTACCAAGCCGATGTGGTCGCCGTCTTGCTTCCAAGTCCAAATACTGTCGGCAAGTTCACCGGAAACAGAACGGTTAATCCACGTTACAAGCAGCCGCTCGTAATGCGGTGAAAGTTCAGGGTCGCGCTTGATGCGGATTAACGACTCCGATTGTACCGCCAAGCGTTCCAACTGCTTGGAACACAGCCCCGAAGTATAAACCTTAATATGCGGGTCAAGCGGAACATTATGCGACACCGGCTTCTTCAATAGATAATGCCGGTCGCAGCATACACACGGAACATCAGCCGTTTGCAGCGTATCTGCGCCGTTTCCCTGAAAGATTACCTCAATCAGACGGTACTTCTTCTTCGCTTCACGCAGTACTTCGTCCAATTTCGATTCGGAAAAGCCGACCGGCAATTCGATTCTGCCGACAGGAAAACCGAAAAACTGAGATTCCCAATTTACGCGACAAACTGATTTTTCCATTTCAATCTTGATACCCAAATTAAATTTCGGAATGTTCAGAAACTTCACTCTGACATTTTACCACAAAAAATTGGAAAGTGTTCAGGAATTGGTTGGAAAGGTTAGAAACTTTTACATACTCCCGTTCCCGCGGTGAAATTTCAACGATTAACCCAGTTGCCGTTCCTTATCGGTTCCATATGGTCAACACTGCAATTATAGACGTATACCCATGCTGGTTCTGTCTTGCCGGATGCAAGTTCAACCGGAACGATTCTTCGGCAAAACAACGAATTAGAACTGTCAAAACCGGAAAACCCTTCGATTGCGTCCAATCGTTTTATCGCTTCCTCGACTTTTCTGACTCGAATGATTTCACCGGCAATGCATCTATTCGTCTCGGGGGTGTCGATAACAGCACCGGGATATGAACCGCAGTCGTAAAGCGTCCCGGGTATTGTTCCGCTCTCCTCCTCTGACAATATGTCAAACTCCTCCATAACATGATACCGGCACTCACCGTTACGAAGCGTTCCGTAACAGAAAAATGAATTGAGCGGCGGCACCGGTTCGTTCTTTGCGGCAGCATGTAATTGTTCAGTTGACATTCCAAAGTTGCGCAAGCCCTCAGCGACAATTTTGACGTATTCGGAATGCGGTTCAACGTATTCTGCTTGTTCAACTGCCTTGTAGGTGAAGACAGATACAGGTTTTCCGGTCGGTGTGAAGACAACACGTTCTTCTCTCTTATAGCATGACGGCGCGCCTTCTTTGCTGTCGAGCGCATTCAATGCGTCCTCGTTTTTGATGCGGTAAATTTGACCTTCGACAAATCTATTGGGTGCAGAAACGATATCCAGCACACCGCCTTTTCTTCCAACTGATTTACGTGTGAAAGCAAGACGAGCGTTGAGCAGATATGCAATACCATATTTCTGAAACGCATCGCTGAAGCGAAGTCCGGTGCGGGTTTCCCAGTCCTCTTCGTTAAGGTTAGAACCGTAAGCAAAGTAAAATTCTGTTTTCATTTGATAAATTGTTCTAATTGGAGAATCTTTGCGTTCCTAGCGTCATTTAATTCAAACGCAAGAAAAACGCAAAACCCAGCCAAGATTTTGATATTGTTTTCTATTCTCGAAAATCCTGTCTAAAATAATCCCGTAAATCCTGTCCAAACGAAAAACGGGACTCCAGTCGAAACCGAAGTCCCGTTTCGGGAACAAACGCAGAGGAGAAAAATAACTGCGCTGCCATTTTTCACGGAGGTTTTCGTGCATCCGCCGCCGGCTAACTGGGATTAAGCCGGGACAGCAATCGGTCAAGGGCAATGTCCATCTTTTCCGGCGTATCATAAGTGCCGGCTGCTATCTCCTTTTTGACGCGGTTGACTAATTCAAACCGCACCGTTGATGACTCTGACTCTTCACTTCGAATTGAGTCAGCAAGTTTCACAGCCGTGTCCGAAAAAGTTGTTTCGTCCTTTTGCGCAACGGTCTGCGGACTCGGCTGCGCTTCCGTCGATTTAACAGGAACCGCATTGCGGATTTCCTGAACATTCTGCATCGGCGGCGTGTATTGTGTACTCTGAATTTCCATTGTTCTTCTCCTTCGTTTATTCCGCTGACAGCGGGTTTCAACCTTCCTTGTTTCGTTTGCCGGTCATTGTTAACCGGTGATTGTATTACGCAGTAATTATTATTTTGTTTGTCTAATTCTTAAATTTTTTTACTGCTCCTGCCGTCGAGTTATTATACCCCGTAATACGAATTTAACTCAATTTTTTCTCTGGTGATTTCGACAGAATTCTGCGAATCTCTACGTCGTTTCGCCGTACTTCCGTTCTTTTCCGAAAGAATCCCGCCGATTATCTATATTTTCAAGAGTGCATAATAACAAATTCTGATAATCGTTGCAATAGGAAAAATCGATATTTTCGGCACCGAAACGGTCAGGTATCCCGAAAAATACCGATTTCTTCCTTGAAGGGCAGTAAAAACGAAGTATTATTAGGATAGAATAATCAACTTATTCTGCGTGTTTTTACTGTTTTAGTTAAATTATCGTTTTGTAAAGGAGACGATAAATGGAAACCTTGATTGATAATGCTGTGGCGATGCAGCAAGAACAAATCGCAACGAAGATTCAATTTGCTATGTTGAAAAAAACAATAGACGTTCAAAAGGAGATAGGCGAAGCAATAGTCGGACTTATCGAAAATGCTGCTGCGGTGGTGCAAACCCCCGGCAAGACAATCGGACTTGGCAACAATTTCGATGCTTACGCATAGTATGCTGTTCGTACAAGATGGGGGACATTTTCCATCATTTCAACTGCACGATAATGTCGTCCCATACGTCCGGGTCGCCCAGTGAGTATGAGGTCTTGCGTCTTCCGCCGTCATCGATTCCGTTTCTACCGACGCTGTACAAAATGCACGGACCGTCGTCTTCGTTTCGGTACATTAACGGCGATGCGGTTTCCCGATAAGGATCGTTGGGAACTTCGGACAAATATCCCTTTTCGACCAGAGCGGCAAGCGTTGCCGGATAATTTCCCTGCTCGGTTTTATACAGCCGGAGGGTAATCTCGGTTTTCGTCATCTCAAACGCCGTTGTTCCGTCCCGGTACTCGTAAGCGAAGTATTCCGGTCCCTTGGCATATCCGTTGAAAAACGCCTTGGCTAGATAGACAGAACGCGCCTCAATGGACATTCTTTTCAACCGATTTCTGTTCCAGTATTTATCGACCAGTCCTTCCGATTTATCCATCATCCCTTTCAACGTCCCGTCTCTGACGACAGCCAGTATTTCATCGAATGAATGTTCGGGAACTTTCGTGTCGTCATATACTTTACGCAGCGGAGGATTCGACTGGAAAATCGTCTGCTTGGTCGGTTTTCCCAACCGGTCGTCGTATTCGGCATTCATTATTTCCGCAACGATATTCCAATCGAAGAGAATTTCGCGGTAAATCCGAATCACTTTATTGATTTCCGCATTAAACCGGCGAATCGCTTTCTTGTCGTCTTCCGAAAACCAGGGTTTATCCGGTACATTTATTGTCAGCAACTTGAACGCAACGGGACCTATTTGGGGAAACTCGGAGATGTTCTTCAGCCAACCGAGCCGTGTGTACTCCAAACGGTCTTCAAACGTCGTCCGCTGCGGGAGCGAATCCAAATCGGCAAGACATTGCCGGAGTTGAGCCGCGTTGAATTCCGCGGCGTTCAGGATATTCGTTGCATGGAAAGCCGCCCTTCCTTCAAAAGTGTTGGCGAGACCCGGGGAATCCGGTGAGGATTGCCGTTTCAAATGTCTGGCAATGCGGAACAGGGAAAGCACATCGTCCCAACCTCTCTCGTCGTGCTTGGTTCGCCGGAACCGGCAGCGGTACATAAACATATAGAGTATTTCTCGTTGTGCAAAAGTAGCGGTCATGAAGTCGGGCCAATCTCCGATATG
>WRCR01000143.1 GCA_009783865.1 Planctomycetaceae bacterium
GAGCGGCGTGACTGATTTCGGCATGGTTGTGCCAGCCGGCGGCGATGACCGCCAAGTCGATTTTTTCTTTTTCCAAAAGTTGTTTCCATGCTTTTTCATCGTCAGCATAGACGGCTGGGGCGGGTTTTCCGGCATCGGCGCAAAGTTTGGCAGCCCGTTCAGCGTTGGCTTTTACTGTATCGCAGACGGCAACGACCTCGACTTCAGGAAAGGCGAGAAGGATTCGCAACAAGGCGGTTCCGCGTCCGCCGGTGCCGATTACTGCAACACGAACTTTCGCTCCTGCCGGAGCGGTTTGTGCGGCGGTTTCCCAAGGCGACAAAGCAACAGCGGCAGCCGCACCGGCTGCTATCGCACTATATCCTAAAAAGTCCCTGCGTTTCATAGTTATACTCCGATTGTTAGGGTTAAATTTGACCATTGATTACATGATTATTATGATTATGATTTTCAAACAGAGTGCTGCTGCGCAAGCAACACCGCAATCATGATAATCATTTAATCAATGTAATCAGCGGTTCAGAAACATTTACGTCAGCGTTGGATTTTCATATCCTTTGCGCTGTTCTCTGGCGAGGAATTTCATGGATTCCGCATCGCCGGTCTTTTCCGTTTTGGGATTCCACGTAATTTCCTTGTTAAGGCGCGCCGCAATGCCAAGCAGATGACAAACGTGCATCACTTGAACGGTGGAATCAACATCGGAGACCGGTTCGCCGCCTTCCCGCATGCAGGTTATGAAGTTCTGCATGTGACTCTCGATTTTCTTTCCTTTGTAAAATCGGGCGTAATCGTCCAGCGTCAGATTCTTCTGAAGTTCCGGCAGTTCAGGATAGGGTTTAGCGTGACCGTTTTCCCGCGCCGCGCCGCCGATGATTTCGTAGGGTTTTCCTTTGATACGTTCAAGGTTGACGTGAATTTTTCCTTTGGTGCCTTCAAAAAGAATACCTACACCGTCTGGACTTTGACTGCAAACGTCCATAACAACGCCGCTGGGGAAATGACACTCGATTTGGAATTTACAAGCCGTGTTGTACCTGTCCGCAATGGTAGGATAACCATCTTTGAAAGGTACATTATGTTCTGCCATAAGCGGCTTGATTAACGTCGGTCCTTGTCCCGGTCCGGCTTCGTTCAGGGCGAGCATCACACTATCGATAAAGTGCGCACCGAAATCGGTGAACTTGCCGCCGTTGTATTCGTACCAGCCGCGAAACTCGCCATGAGACCGCCCGTATTGCGGACGAGCCGTTTTGCCCGTTCCGACCATCTCTTTAGATGCAAGATAATCGGCAACCGGTGCCTGACCGAGCCACATATCGTAATCCAGTGCTTCCGGCACTTCCGTTTTCGGAATCGAACCGCTGGTACGTCCCGGTCCGAGGTCGCAGACGATACGTTTTATGTCTCCGAGCATTCCTTTCCAGCACATCATAATTGCAACCATGAAAGTATCGCGGTCACAACGCCGCTGCGAACCAACTTGGACGATTTTCTTATACTTTTTGCACGCTTCCCGAATCAACTGGTTTTCTTCTATCGTCAGCGTCAGCGGTTTTTCGACAAAGACATGTTTGCCGGCTTGTATCGCTTCGATGGTGATTTTCGTATGCCAATGGTCAGGCGTGCCGACAATGATGCAATCGATGTCCTTGCGGTCAAGGAGTTTCCGATAGTCCTTATATGCTTCGGGCGGAATGGCTTTGCCGTCTGCACCTTTTTTGCCGAGTCCGCTCTGCTGGGCGGCTTCAAGGAAATTTGAATCAACATCGCTGACGGCAACGATGTCCGTCAGTCCGTTGGAAATACTTGCGTCATAACGACCGCGGCCGCCGCAGCCGATGAGACCCATGCGGAGACGGTCGCTAGGTGCTTGCGCCTGTACCGATTGAACACCGGTAAAAAAATATGGAACCGATACAGCGGCTGTACCGAGTACCGATTGTTTGATAAACTCACGACGATTCATGTAATTATCCTTTCAGTTTGAAATGATTGAAATCTGTTATTGGAGTGAAAGAGTGAGAGAGAGTGAGAGAGACGCAGGCGTTGAAATTTCTCTTTCACTCTTTCACTTTCACTAGTCATGTTCTTATTTACCGAACCGGTCAGCGACTTTGTTGAACGCGTCGATACACGCTTGAATGTGTTTCTCTTCATAAACGGGATGTGTGAAGAAACACATAGTCCGGTCAGTCATCCAGCGGGCGGTCGGACAATCAACCTGCGTGTAATCAATTTTTCGTGCATTGGGGTCATCAAACGGATAGTTTGCCGTTCCGAACCCTTTGCGTTCGGTGAAGGCGCGTTCCTTGTACATTTCGGGCCACAATACACCATAGACCGGTACGCCTTCTGCTCCCACTGCTTCGATGAACGTTTTGATGCCGCAAGTCAACTTGTCGAGGTCGAGGACAAACGGTGCCCACCAATAAGCGTTTTGCCGCTCTTCGGTATCGACCGGTGCGTGCAATACAACGGGATGTTTTCCGAGTGCCTCGACAAACATTTTCCCGTTGCGAATACGATTCTTTAGATTCCAGGAATCGAGTCGCGCCAGTTCGCAGAGTCCGATTTGCGACTGTATTTCGGTCATCCGGAAATTGAAACCGACACGCTTGTGAATGTACATCAACTTGCCTTCCATTTCGAGCAGGTTGAGCCGTTCTTCGACATCGTAGCCGTGGTCGCGGAACGAGCGGCATTCCCACGCAAGGTCTTCGTCATCGGTGACTACCATACCGCCTTCACCGCCGGTCGTGAAATGCTTACTTTGGCAAAAACTGAAGCAGCCGGCATCGCCGATAGTTCCCGCCTTCTTGCCTTTGTAGATACCGCCGAAACATTGGGCGCAGTCCTCGACAACCTTGAGATTGTGTTTCTTGGCAATAGCCATAATCGGGTCCATATCGGCAACAACACCGTAAAGGTGGACGACGAGAATCGCTTTGGTTTTTTCGGTGATTTTGCTTTCGATGTCCGCGGGGTCCATCAAGTGGTCAGTTCTGACATCGGCAAAGACGGGCAACGCACCGGCTTGCATTGCGCAGAACGATGACGCAATGAATGAATATGAAGGACAAATTACTTCGTCACCGGGACCGATTCCCAGTGAAGCCAGTGCAACGTGCAGTGCCGCTGTACCGTTGGTTACGCTTATGGCGTGTTTAGAGCCGTTCCACTTTGCCCAAGCGGTTTCAAATTCTTGACCGATGGGACCAGTCCAATAGTTGACTTTGCCGCTGCGGAGCGGCTCCATCGCTTTTTGAATGGTTGATTCTTCAAACGAGGGCCACATTGGAAAGCCGTCGTCCCATACTTTCGGTCCGCCTTCAAGGGCGATTTTCTGTGCAGACATGTTTTTCTCCTGTAATGGATTATGAAACAAAAGTTCTTGGTTTTTGACAACCGAAGCATTTTAATCCGCGACAGAAAAAAAATCAACACCCCCCGTTTCGCAATTTTTTTTGCTTACCTTCGCGGCGGACGCAGCCATTCAAAGCCGGTTTCCTGCTGTATCTTTTTAAGCCAAGCCGAGTACTGCTTTTGCATATCATGCGGCTGTACCGCCGATATGTACTCCTGCGGATACGCCGTCTGGAATCTTTCCAAAAGCGAATCCTCCGACGGCAATGTGCTAATTAGCCGTACAATATACACTGTGTTCTTCGGCTGATTAAATACCGCTGCGGTCTCGCCTATCTGCAATTCGTACACTCTCTCCATGAAGTCATAGCCGGGAGCAAAAATCACCTTGTTGTCAAACTGACTATCGCCGACAGCCACACCCTTTTCACGAATTTCGTCAACGTAAGCCCGCTGTCCCTGCATCATCGCTATGAGCGGATGCACACCCGCACCAAAAGTCAGCCAAGTGAACGGCTCGGTCTCAACAGTTCTAATTTCGTCCTTACCGGCGAAGGTTTCCGCTATGGATTTTCCCGAATTTTTAACCTCGGCGACAAGTTCCTCCGCTCTTTTCATGGCAAGCAGCCGCGCATTGACTTCCTTCCAGCGGCTTAACACAGTATCCTTGACTTCGGAAAGTTTTTCCGGTTTGAATTCCGCTTCGGTTTCCGTCACCCAGAGAAGAGAGCGTCCTTCATCGCCTTCAATGAAGTTCGGTTCAAACAAAATCGCCGCATTGGAAAATATTCTATTGATGAGAAAACTTCGTTCCCGTCCGCCGCGTGCAAAATCGCTTTTCACCGCATCGAAAATCGTTCCAAGCGGAACGGTTTCAAGCGTCAAACCGAGTTCTTTTGTTTGCACCGTAAAATCCGGTATCGGCGGAGCGGGCTTGCCGTCGTCAACATGCAGGTAATAGTCCTTGAAGTAATCCCGCATCTTGCCTTCGAGTTGCAGCAGTGCCTTATCCGCTTTTTCGGCAGCAAGCGTCCAACGAATTTCGTCTTTGACTTCGTCAAGCGGCTTGTAGAGAACACTCAAATCGACTTTCTCTTCGGTCTTTGCTTCTTCCGGCTTCTTTTCCTCTGCCGTCTTCTCCTCTTCTGCCGTCTGCTTACTGCCGTCAGCCGTCTTCTCTTCCTCCACCTGATATTTTACCTGACGGAACACTACCGAATTGCCGTTTGCGGAAGTTTCCTTTTTGGGTTCCTCTTTCGGTTCCTCTTTTTTATGTTCCTCTGTTTTTGGAGCAGGAGTTTCCGCAGGTTTCATTTCTTCCGTCTTTACTTCTGCTGGTTTTTCCTCTGCGGGCTTCTCTTCTGCTGCCGTCTGCCGTCTGCCGTCTGCCGTCCCTTCAATAACTGTAGTCGGAGTAAAACCGCCGAGACCGGGAAGTTTGCCCGGCGTGAAGATATTGCTTCCGGGTGTCGGAAAACCTTGTCCCGGCAAATCCGGCTGCGTCAGCGGCTTGACCGGCTTGCGGAACTTGTCACCCTTGTTTGCTTCATAATACGCTGCTATTTCGGCATCGGTTATGGAGTCGAGAATCTGTTTGCTGGGAACGCCTCTGACATATTGAAATGCGGCTTTCATCGGAACGGTGAAACCGCTGCCGTCTGAAGCCGGGTTGTACATATTGTCTTTGTTGTCGTTGAAAAACTTGTTAAGTTCGCTGTCGGACGGCGAGGCAACTTGCGCAATGAACCCGTCAATCGGCACGGCAGCAGCTTCGGCAACAATCTGGCGGTTTAACCGCTGAAACCAGTTCCAGCGGGTAGCGGGTGAAATAGCAGATTGCGAAATCCAAAACGATTTTTTTACTTCTTCTATGATAATCTCGTCGGACATCAATGATTTCAACTGCCGCATGTTCATACCGGCGGATTTCAGTGTTTTCGCAAATACCTCGTTGGAGATAAGTCCGCCGGTTAACTGTTTGATATGTTCGTTAATCAGGACATCGCTGACTTCGATTCCTTTGTTCCTGCCGTATTGTGCCAGCAGCCAGTTTGTGACGACTGTTTCCTCGTCGGAACGCTGCTCGTGCATTGCCGCCGCCATTTCCAGTGCCTGCAACTGACTCCGGTTTGAGCCGTCCGGTGCGATAAGATTGCGGAACAACTGCATATAGAAACTTCCCAGATAGTCGCGCCGCTGAGATAGATTCATGACGCTGATTTCGGAAAGGGTTCCGAACTGGCGGGAACGGGCAACATCGACGGGACCCGTATTTCGGACACCGGATACTAGTTGAAGGAATGCCGGCAAGATGATGAACGAAACCATCGTGCCGACTCCTAAAATTGCGAGCCAAAGTTTTTGTCTTTTTCTAAATGCACTGAACGGACTAGCCATAAACTGCGAACCTTATGTTTTTGCAAAAAGTGTGAAATTTCCGACCAACTAAACAAAAATTATCCGGTGTATTATAACAGATTTTTTTGTTTTGTAAAAGACGGATTTTTGCGGGGGTGAAGACGGACTTTTTGCGGGGGCTAAAGCCGCCCGCCTCTTTGGCTAAAATTCCCGCAGCCGAAACAGCCGCGCAAGCGCATCAAGCAGTTTGAACGGCGTTTCTTCCCTAGAAGCGTCCCGCAGCGTCTCAAGCGGTTGATGCAAAAACTTGCCGGCAAAACGCTGAAAAGCATAACTGATTTCCTCCCGCTCTTTTTCGCTCAACTCCGGCAGTTTATGAAAAAGACGTTCCAACTCCTGCGCTTGAATCTGCGATAACTTTTCCCGCAACCGCTCGATTACCTTGCCGCTGTTCCGGTGATTGAACCGCTGAAGCAACTCGTCGGCAGAACGCTCAACTATACTAACCGCCTTTGGAATTTCCTTGTCCCTTTGCAGGCGGTTGCGGAGGCAAACTTCCTGAAGGTCATCAATCGAGTACAAATACACGCCGCTGCAATTCGCAATCTCTTTATCAATATCACGCGGCACCGACAAATCAAGAATAAAAAGCGGCTTTCCGTTTCGCAGCGGCTCTATCTTACGATAATCGGCAAGCGTCAACACCGGTTCAGAAGCACCGGTTGTCGAAATCAACATGTCGGCATTTTTCAATTCGTCAAAACGCAAATTCCAATCGGCAGTTCTTCCGTTGAATTGCGCAGCAAGTTGTTCCGCCCGCTCGCGGCTGCGGTTTAACACCGTCAATGATTTTGCTCCGTTTTCGATGAGATAGCGGACTGTTTCCTGTCCCATTTCGCCGGCACCGAAAACGCAAATCTTTTTTCCTTCAAAGACCTCGAATATCTGCGATGCAAAATCGGAAACCGCTATGCTCGGAATACTGACCCGATGCCGATGCAGTTCCGTTTGCGCCGCAATCTGCTTCGCTGTATTAAACGCCGCTTGAAAAACAGTATGAAGGATTGCCCCGACAGTGCCGATGCCGTCGGCGGTTTGATATGCGGCTTTAACCTGCGAAAGAATCTGTACTTCGCCCAAGACCATGCTGTCTAAACCGGAAGCAACGGAGAAAAGATGTTTCACCGCATCCAAACCGGCGAGCGAAAAAATGTGCGAAGCAAGTGTAAATCCCTTTTCGGGACCTTGCTTTTGCGAAAAAAGAAATTTAACGGCGGTCTCGATTTCAGGAATTTCATTGGTTTCCGAAGCGAAATAAAATTCGGTGCGGTTACAGGTTGATAACAGTACCGCTTCAATGTCCGGCTGCTGTCCCAGCCAAGCGGTCAGTGCTTCGGCTGTCTGCTGCGGTGAAAACGCAAGCAATTCCCGGACTTCAAGCGAAGACGATTGATGGTCAATACCGATGCAGCGGAGGTTCATCGGACAACCTCCTGCCAATGCGAATTATTCAATAACACCGCTAACAGCAGTACTAAAATCAGAAATGAAAAAATAAAAAGTGCTAACAGTGCAGCGGGCTTGCCTTTCGCACTGGAAAATAATTTTTCGGAAAAACAGGCAAGCGCGATAAACAGAATAATCGACCCGATAACAAGCGGGTCGAAAATCGAAACATTCCTCGAAACGGAAAAGTTGAGTTTCAGCAGAACTCCGAAGACAATACTTGTTGCTAAAAAAAACAGAGCCGACCAAACAGAATAGCGGCAGATTTTCAGCGACCATTCCAGAGAAGGCAGCAGAAACAAGGAAAACGGCGGACGCTTCAATCGCAGTTGCCGGTCTTGAATCAGATAAAGTACACCGGCAGTGAAGCCGATGGAAAGTGCAAGCGTTGCGAGGAAAAATGTTCCGGTATGAATGTTTCGGTATATGAGATTGAATTCTGACCGCTGCACGGAATTCAATGTATCCGGTACTAAAATCGCTCCGCCGATAAGCAGCAGGGCAAGCGGCAGAAGAACGATGCCGAAAGGTGTTTTCGGACGAAAATGCGACAGGCAAATACTGGCGATAACGAGTCCCCAAGCGGAAACAAGAAAGTACGTTCTTGCGGAATTAACTTCGGGAAAGACCGCCGTGTGGTAATACAGGTAAAAGGTATGTGCTGTTAAACCGGCAAGTATCCAAAGAAGGACGAACGCATTTCGTATTGCGCTGCGGAAGAAAACTCGTGTGATTTCCAAACACAGTGCAATTAAATAACAGGAAGTAAAACAAACGATTCCGACACCGGACATTCGGTTAAATTGTAGAGCGGAAAATTTAGTTGACGGTCCATAATCTTACCGTGAAGACGGGTGTTTGGCAAGGCGTGAAACGGTTCCGCCAGTCCAAACAATCCAACGAGCCAAACAATCCAACAAACAATCCAACGAGCGGGAAACTGTGTTTCCCGCTTGCACGAAAAAATGTTTTTTACGTAAAAATGAAAAAACGTCTTTTGGGAACAGCGGAAATCACAGATTTCCGCTCGTTATATTTGCGTAGGATTTTAATCCTACAGATTTTTCCTCTATTGACTTTTCCGAAAATCTTCGTGAAAATGGGAATTGTCACGGCGGTCGGTGAAATGCAAATAACGCACAAAACGGGATTGTAACATGAAAGATTTTAGAGACGAAATAGAGAAACAACTAACAGGTTTGAGCCGCAAGCAAATCTGTCAGTTTGCGTGGTTGTGCGCCGTACGTGCGTTGCCTTTTTTAAGTGCGGAAAGGAGGGGGTTCGACTATTGGGAGGAAAATGTTAGGCAAAAACACCTCTACAGCATTTTTAATGCTTTGGACATCTGCGTCGCCGCCGCCGCCGACGCCCGCGACGTCGCCTACGCCGCCGCCGCCGCCGACGTCGCCTACGCC
>WRCR01000144.1 GCA_009783865.1 Planctomycetaceae bacterium
CGAATGCCGGGCAACTTGGGACATAGAATTTCCGGCGATTGTTGCAAGTTGGACGCTGCCCGCTCCGAAAGAGTTTCCTGATAAACATGGCAACATGCTCTTGGCAGTCAAGGCAATGGAGCGGCAACTTCTTGCAGCACCAAATACCAAAACGAACATCGCAGCCGTCCAGTCCGGTTCGTTTGCCGCTCCTGAAGGATTATTAGTATTTGTTTCAGTTGTTTGGAACAAAGGAACACCGATAGAAAACGCATTTGCAATTTTTGAATCAGAAACCGGAAAGATTGCAGCAGCGAGTTCTTTTCCCGACTGGTTGAAAACGGAGCGGCAGGAAATTGCTCTTCCCTTTGCACCGCGCTGGTATCCCGGGAAAAATTTGTGGAATGCTTCATCACCCCGGCACCTTTGGGGTACGAATCACTACCGGTACGCTTTGCTTTTGGAAAATGAAGAGCAGTACAAAATTTTAGCAAAAAGCATTGACTATGCCGCTTTTTATTCTGTCCAGCGCGCATTTGGAAAAGAACTTACGAAGGACAAACGAACAATGGTTGTGTTAATGCCGCAGCAGTTGGAATAAAAACCGTACCGGTTAAAACGCGGTGCTTGAAGCACCGCTGCTCTGAAATTATCTGTAAAAGAACTAGATAAACTATTTGACCTTTTTATGGTCGCCGATTTGCGGTGTGGACTTGTGAACGTCGGGACCGAAATAACGCAAACCAACCAGCGGTTCGCTGCCGAGATTCTCTACCACAAAGCCGTTTTTCGCTGCCGCTGCGGTAACGAAAATCTCATCATTCGGTTCCGAACCGAAACGAAGCATTATCGGCGTATCGACGAGCAATTTGCCGACCTTGCCGTGTCCCTGAACGAAAATCCAAGAACTCGCACCGGGGTCTTTCACCACCGCTTTCGCACCGGGGTACACTGTCAATTCCTTTGCCGAGAATAGTTGACTTTTGCCATCAACTTTTCCGTAAGTAATCCACTTGTCAACCCAGCCGCCGCCGCTTGTTTTTTCGTCAACAATCGGTTCGATGTAGTGATGTTCTTTGAACTTCGGGTCAACATTCTGTTCCCAATCAAGCATCGAAATGATATAGTCAAGGTCGCGGTGAAACTTCTTCGGAACATCTTTGACAAGGAAAGCCCAGTCCACACTGCGGTTCTCGACAAGTGAAGTGAACGAACCGAAAACATCGCTGCCCCACTGCGGTTCATAAGTGCAGCAGGAACCCGGTGCGTGCAAAACACCGGCGGGAACTACCCAGCCCGTGCCGGGTTTCAGTTTGTATGCCTTTGACAGATAGAGAATACCGTTGTCGCCTTTTTCCCAATCTTCCAAGCATTTTTTGACTTGGTCTTTGGTCGTGCCGGGTTCCAGTCCGAAGAAGGTGTAATCAAAATGATTTTCGGCGGCATTGAGTTGCGGCGGAAAATAATAACATTCCGGTTTGCCTTCCTGTCCGACATTAGCGGCATGTTCGTTCATCTGGTGAACGTGATGAAAGAGCGGACCTAAATCATCGAAGAATTTGGAATAGACGGGCCACCGTTTGAATTTTTTCCAGATTGCTTCGCCGACGACATCGCCTTTTCCCTCTTCGACTGCGTCGCGGAGAAGAAAACGTTTGCCGTTGAACTTGACGTAGGAAAGTCCTTCGTCGGGCTGCCGGTTATCGTTAGCGGCTTCGGTAGTTGAGCCGAACCAGCGTTCATTGATACCGCCTCGTTTTTTTCCGAGGGCGTACCAATCGTCAGGATGAAGTTTGATACGTCTGCCGGGCTGCATAAAAACGCGGGGCACCCAAGTCGGCGTGAGACGGAGAATGCCTTCTCCGTCGTTCATTGCGTCTTGAAAAATCTTGCCGACGCTGTCTTTCTTGACGGCAACAGACGGTTTGCAGTAGCAACATTTACTCATTAAAATACTCCTTGATAGTGTAATTCTAGTAAAATAAAAGGGGGAACAAAATTGAAAGAGAATTATAAACTAAAGAGAACGAAAAAGCGATATAGTATCATTTTTTTCATGTTAACAAATCAGAGAATTTTATTCTTGATTTCTGTCATTGCCGCTGTCACAACGCCCGTATTCTAACCTCTTCTTTTAACTTTTCAACGACAGTATCGACATTTATTTCCCCTAGTTCGCCTTCTTTTCGGCTGCGCAATGCAACGGAACCATTCTCGGCTTCCTTCGCACCGACTACCGCTAGATACGGTACTAAATCCAAACGTCCTTCACGAATCTTTGCGCCGATTTTTTCGCCTCGATTGTCCAATGCCGCACGAAGTCCAGCCGCTTGCAACTTTCGCAGCACAACCTCGCCGTAATCGCCGAATTTATCGCTGACCGTCAATATCCGAATCTGTTCCGGCGCAAGCCACAACGGAAACGCTGCCGCAAAATGTTCAATCAAAATGCCGCAGAAACGCTCAAACGAACCCAGCGGCGCGCGATGTATCATCACCGGCGTATGCGGCTTGTTGTCCGCCCCCGTGTATTCCAAATTGAACCGCTCCGGCGACGGCAAATTGTAATCCAACTGCACCGTGCCGAGTTGCCAACGCCGACCAAGACAATCCTTCACAACGAAATCCGCCTTCGGACCGTAAAATGCCGCTTCACCCTCGACAATTTCCAGGTTCGGCAAGTCCATTTCCCGGCACACTTTTTCCAAAGCGGCTTGAGCAATTTTCCAGTTCTCCGGTGCGCCGACATATTTATCGCTAGTCCAATCCCGAAAACTCAACCGCACCTCAAAGTTGCTGAATCCTAGCGTTTGCAAGACAGTTAAGGTCATATCAATGCAGCCGCGAAACTCTTCTTCGACCTGTTCCGGCATGCAAAATATATGCGCATCATCTTGCGTAAAGCCGCGTACGCGTGTCATACCGCTCAATTCGCCGCTCTGCTCAAAACGGTGAACGCAGCCGAACTCCGCAATCCGATAAGGCAAGTCCCGGTAACTCCGCGGTTTTTGCATGTAGACCATGATGTGGTGCGGACAATTCATCGGGCGGAGCAAGAACTCATCGCCGTCCTGCATTTTGACCGGCGGAAATTGACTGTCGGCGTAATACGGATAATGTCCCGAGGTTTTGAAGAGTTCGATATTGCCGATGACCGGCGTGCAGATTTGCTGATAACCGCGTTTGACCAGTTCTTCCGAAATGAAATTTTCGAGTTGCCGGCGTACGATAGTCCCCTTCGGCAGCCAAAGTATGAGTCCCTGTCCAACACGGGAATCAACCGCAAAGAGTTCATGCTGTTTTCCCAAAACCCGATGGTCGCGTTTCTTTGCTTCTTCGATACGCTGCAAGTACTCCGCTAAATCCTTCTTGTCGAAAAATGCTGTTCCGTAAAGACGTTGCAGTTGCTGTTTGCTTGCATCGCCTTTCCAATATGCACCGGCAACGGACGCTAGTTTGAATGCTCCGATGAATCGCGGCGAGGAAATATGCGGACCGCGGCATAGGTCAACAAATTCACCCTGCCGATAAAATGAAACGGTTTGTTCACCGGCGAGTCCTTCGTTGATATGTTCGACTTTCAGCGTTTGTCCCGTGCCTTGCAGAAGTTCGATTGCTTCTTGATGCGGCATTTCGATACGCTCGAATTCTTCATCGAGTTTGATAAAACGTTTCATTTCGGTTTCAATCGCCGGAAAATCCTCTTCGGTTAGACGATGTTCCATTGCGAAGTCGTAATAGAATCCGTTTTCGACCGTGGGACCGAAAGCGAGTTGGACATCGGAATAGAGCCGCATAACGGCACGCGCCATCAAGTGGGCAGTCGAGTGCCGAAGTATATCAAGGGCTTGGGAATCGGTTCTGTCGTAATCTTTCAAGGAACCGTCGACAAGTTTAACTTTCATGGATTTATTTAATCGTTGAGGAAACAGACAAAGCAATGCGTTTAATTATAGTATTTTCCCGCTGTTAGGCAAGGATGGCAGAAACGGCATTGACTGCCGTCATTCATCGGAGATATAAATTGCACCGACAGGGCAAACGCGGAAGCAAGCCCCGCATTCGCCGCAGATGTCGGTATCCACTTCGGCTTTATTGTCTTGTTCGGGATTTTGCGTAATCGCATCCAGAGGGCAGGACAATACACATTCGCCGCAAGCAACGCATTTTTCACTGTCGATAACTACAGTCATCGAATCCTCGACGGTTAAGTTGTTATGTCAATTCTATCGCTTCAACCGGACAGGCATCGATGCACGCACCGCAGTCAACACATTCGTCAGCGTTGACTTTTGCCTTATCGCCGTCCATTGAGATAGCGGAAACCGGACAGGTATCGACACAACTGCCGCAACCGGTACATTTATCGGGGTCAACTTTCGCTGCCATAAAATTGTTCTCCTAAAATACATTGAATTTATACATAGAAACACAACGCCGTGTTCCAGAATACTGATATATTACAACGTTTTTCGAGATTTGCAAGAGACACAGATTGTTTTGCGCAGAATTTCCAATCCTGCGCAAAACAAAATTACGGGATATTGCAAACTGCATCGGTGTTGAGTTATAATACTGTTTTCGTCAATTTCCTTGTTTGTTTATATTTTTTTAGGAGATAACCAATGGTTCAAAATGCAGGTGTTTCCGCCGGCAGACGGCGGTTCCTTACGCAGTCATTATTAGGAGCGGCAGCAGCGGCTGTTCCGTTTTACGTACCGGGTAAAATACTCGGCAAAGACGGTGCAGTGCCGCCGAGCGAACAGATTATCCTCGGCGGTCTGGGTATCAGGTCCCGCGGCGAAGGTGTCATGCGAGTGTTCATATCCAACCCTGATGTTCGTCTCGTCTCGATTTGCGACATACGAAAAGACCGCCGAGAAGCAGTCAAAAAACTTGCTGATGATACGTATGGCGGAAATGACTGTACAATGTACAGCAACATGTTTGAATTCTACGCCGAAAATCCGCAGATGGATGCTGTTCTTATCGCAACCGGCGACCGTTGGCACACGATGGCTTCCATCGTTGCTGCGAAACACGGCAAAGATATTTACTGTGAAAAGCCGCTGTCGCTGACCATTCAGGAAAGCCGGGCAGTCGCAACTGCCGTCAACCGTTATGGGCGCGTATTTCAAGCGGGAACACAGCGGCGCAACATCGGCAACTTTCAACTTGCCGCTAAATTAGTTCACGACGGCAAACTCGGAAAATTAACCGAAGTTCATGCTAATACACTAGACCCCGGTACAACTCACGATTGGCTTCCCGCTCAACCGGAACCCGCTAAAGATGACATCGATTGGGAAGCGTGGCTCGGTTCCTGCCCTTGGCGACCTTTCAACATGACTTATGTCAACGGCGGCTGGCGAGGTCACTACGACTTCCACGGCGGCGGTATTCTCGAATGGGGAACCCACACCGTTGACCTTTGCCAATGGGCGAATCAATCCGATGATACAGTACCGGTCGAATACTGGACAACATACAGCGACAAAGGCGAGAAGACAGCCCGCGTTGAAGGACGCTATGCAAACGGCGTTAAAATAGTTATGCGTAAAGACGGCTGGCTTGGACTCGGAACTTGCTCCGCCAGATATGTCGGCGAAGAGGGCTGGGTTGAAACCGGCGATACCGGCAGAATTGATGTCTCTTCCGATGCTCTTCGCAAAGAATTGAAGTTCATCGGAATGGCTGGTACAGACCCGAAAAATCACGTCCGCGAATTTCTTGACTGCGTGAAATCCCGCCGCAAACCCGCTTCCAATGCCGATGTTGCCGCTTATGCTCACATCGCTTCGCACTGTGCGAAAATTGCTTGGGATATAAATCCGGCTGTCAACAACGGAGACGAAAAACCGTTCACGCTGAAGTTTGACCCCGTGAAAGAAGAATTCCTCGGTACCGGTCCCGAAGTCGAAACCGCTAACCGGCTGCGCACCCGTGCAATGAGAACACCGTGGCAGTGCTAGACCGCAGCCCTTCGGCATGCGGCTATGATTTGCGTATGAAATAAACATTAACTTTAACACAGAAAAATAAACTATGAAAAAAATATATTACTCACTGATTTTGTTTTTTGCAGTTGCCTCTTTTGCAGTTGCGCAACAAGTTCCGACTTGGCGTTGGGACGAAGCACCGAGAGATGTACTGCTCGAAAAAGGTGCTGACACAATTAAAATGCTTCTGTCAACAACGGACGAGAATGCTATGCTCAACGTTGTGAAGCAGCCCGGCACAGAAATTGACATTCTGCGCTTGAAAATGTTTGCCTACAAACGTCTCGGCACCCACGGTTCGGTCAAAGCAGTTCCGGTGCTGATTGAAAAACTCGACATCGAAAAAGAGGGATTTTACGCAAGATATGCGCTGGAGATGATACCCGGCGATGAAGTCGATTTGGCGTTAATCGAATCGCTGAAGAATTTGAAACGTCCCGATGCCGTTGCCGGTGTTCTGAAAACGCTCGGTGTCCGCGAAGAATATCTTCTGCCGGGCAAGCAGCGGAATGTTGCCGCAAAGGCAGCGGAAGCCGCAAAGGGGTATCTTGCTGACGGGTATGCGCCCATTCGTCAATCAGCGGCTTACTGCTTTGCTCTCAACGGCGGCGATGCAGCGGTCGAGTTTTTCGTCAATCCGAAAATCGATGCTGAACTGGCGGACTCCGGTTTCCTTCTTGCCGAAAAGTTTCTGAAAAAAGGCGAGAAAGATAAAGTGTTGAAAATTTATGACGCGCTTGCCGCCGCAGAAATCCGTCCTTATCAAAAAGAGGCGGCGGTGCTTGCCGGTATCCTTGTCAAAGGTAATGACGGTATTCCGGTTTTCGTTCAGCAGTTTGCTTCTGAAGTGCCAAGAGAGTTCAGCATCAGTTTGAAAGCAAGCCGCGAATTACCGCCGGGACTTCCTGTGACGAAAACGCTTATTGAACAGTTTGGCAAGCAGACGGACTCGTTCCGCAAGTCCTTGATTGTGCGGACTTTAGGTGAACGCTGCGATAAGGAATCGCTGACGGTTTCACGTCCTTTCGTTGCGGACTTGGTTAAAACCGGTGATGCGAAAGTTAAACTCGCAGCGATTCATTCACTCAAGAAAATCGGTGATGCTTCGGTTCTGCCGGTCTTGCTTGCGGCTGCAAATTCCGGTGATGAAGTAATTGCGGTTGCCGCCAACGATGTGCTTGGCAGTTTGCCCGGTAAAGAAGTTGACGCTGCGATTGTCGGTCTTTTGGAAAAAGGCGATGCGAAGACGAAAGCCGCCGCAATCAAATTGATTGAGGACCGGCGTATTACCTCGGCGTATCCCCAGTTGAATGCTGCGATGAAAGACGAGAACGCCGAAGTGCGTCAGGCGGCATTGAAAGCAATCGGACAAACCGCGACTTTCAGCGATTTCCCGATGCTGTTGAATCTTCTCGTTCAGGCAAAGGCGGAAGAGGTTGAAGGTGTTCTCGTTGTGCTGAAGTCGGCGGGAACCCGTATGCCGCAAGCGGATGTTGCCGATGCTATTGCAAAACGCTTTGACGGTGTTTCAACCGAGGCGAAAATCAATCTGCTCGAACTTTTGAAAGAAATCGGCGGCATTAAGGCGTTGGAAATTGTCGAGAAAACCGCTTGGGGCAATGATGCTGATTTGCAGGATAAGGCAACGGCACTGCTTGGTGCGTGGCCTCCCGGTCAGGAAGCCGACTTGGCGCGTTTGGCGCAGGTTTGCAAAAAGTTGGCAACGGAAGACGGCAGATATAAGAGCCGCGGATTGCGGGGTTATATCCGTTTAGCGCGGCAGTTCAATATGCCGGAGGAGCATCGTCTTGCGATTTGCGAGGATGCGTTGAAATTGTCTGACCGGCTTGACGACAAGAAACTTATCATTGATGTTTATTCCCGATGGCCTTCGCTGACTATGCTTGATAAAGCGGTCAAGTATTTAGATGATGCCGAGTTGAAAGAGGCGGCGTGTGATGCGGCGGTGAAGATTGCCGAGAAGTTACAGGGCAAGGACAAGAAAATCGTCGATGCGATGAATAAGGTTCTTGCGGTCAGCGGCAACAATGCTGTAAAAGACAAGGCGAAGATTATCTTGACGAAACAGTGATAGTTAGTACAGAGCCGCAATCGTATGGGAACCTCTAAAAATCCCTACTATTTGTGTTTTAGCGATTGCACTCTTCTTTGCGTAGTTTGCGTAAACTTTTGTGTACTTTGCGGTTAAGATTTTTACCGCAAGAGACGCACGAGATACGCAAGGGAGATTTTTAGAGGTTCCCTTTACTTACAAAATCCTATTTATTTACCTGATATGAAAAGTGACTGTCAAGAGTGAAAAAGATTTTCACGGAAAATATTTGCTCGTACCGCCCCCCAGTTGACAGAATTGGTACGTCGTGTAGAATCAAGGTAATGTCGGTTCGTTTTTATTTTACTTGTAAATGACGCGGGGTAGAGCAGTCGGCAGCTCGTGAGGCTCATAACCTCAAGGTCACAGGTTCGAGTCCTGTCCCCGCCATCCTTAAAAAATAGGGGTTTGCAATTAGTTTGGTGTTGCGTTTCTGTCAAAAGAAACGCCGTTAAAAAGTCAAAATTGACTTTTTATGGCGGAGAAAGAGCGCAAAAATGCCAAAACTAAACCCCTCCCAACCGCCGAAACATTGCACCGACAG
>WRCR01000145.1 GCA_009783865.1 Planctomycetaceae bacterium
GAAGGCGCGGCAGGACGAAAGAAATGCATCGAACAAGGGAACCGATTGGCAATTCACTACCGAAGACGCACGAATAAAACTCAAAAAACTGTATCCAAAATTTTAAGATTGGAAAGATACTAGACAATCTCATAACCTTTGCGCTGTTCTCGTTGCAGCATTGAGTTTGCCTCGGCATCGTTTGTGAACTGTTCCTTATCAGCGTCCCAGAGAAGTTTTCGTCCGCCAAGCCGCATTGAAATGTTCGTCAAATGACAAGCCGATACCGTGCGGTGTTCAATGTCGGCGGGCGAAACCGGCACTTCTCTGCTGCGGATACAATCGAAGAAATTCTTCATGTGATTATTCGACGGTCTGACACGCCACGCATCCGACGGCAGCGGATTCTCCTTCAACTCCTCCGCCGCCTTGCCATATACGTTGCCGCGATTGATGAATATCCGCCCATTGTCGCCGATAAACATGATGCCGTTGCGCTTGTTCTCGTCCATCTCGCTGGGATAATCCTTGCCCCACATCCACGCCTTCTGTTCCGGCGTTGTTTCCTGATAATCGTTAATACCGCCGAAACGAAATTGGTCTCCCAACACAATATAAAAGTGCAGCGTTATATCACTTTCATCACCCGGCGAACGATATTTCAATTGCGCATAAAATCTGTCAGGCGTATTAAAACAATCCGCTTTGCCTTCATTTGGAAATATACCGCGGGCTTCAACGGAATAAGGTCCCGTGTTTTCGACATTCATTCCCCAGTGCGCAATGTCAACATGATGATTTCCCCAGTCGGTTGCCATTCCGCCGGTGTATTCATACCACCATCTAAAAATCGAATGACAACGCTGCGGACAATAATCATGAACCGGTGCCTGCCCTTGATATAAATCCCAATCTAATCCTTGCGGAACAGGTTGAGCCGGAAAAGGTCCTCCAAGCATGCTGCACCATGGCAGTGCGACAATTACATCCTTCAACTTGCCGATGCGTCCGTTGCGGACGAGTTCTACTGCCGTTTGAAATTCCTTTCCGCTCCGCTGTTGCGTACCGGTTTGAAAAACCCGTCTGGTATCTTTAACAACTTTGCAAACAAGTTGACCTTCGGTAACAGTCAGCGTAAACGGCTTTTCACCGTAGACATCTTTACCAGCGCGCATAGCATCGATGTTTATTTTCGTGTGCCAATGGTCAGGCGTTGCCTGTATAACCGCATCGACATCTTTGTTTTCAAGGAGTTTGCGGTAATCCAGATAAACGCTGACGGGGTTCTCTTGTTTATCCGCGAAGAATTGTTTGGTTCTTTCAGCATGCGGCAAATAGGCATCGGCAGCGGCAACAACATCGCCGAAGGCGGCGGCGGATTTTATGTCGCCGGTTCCCATACCGCCGCAGCCGACGATTGCGATTCCGATGCGCTCATTGGCTCCTTTGGTTTCGGCTTTAACAAAAAGCGGGGCGTGAAATGCAGCCGATACAGCGGCGGCACTTTTCAAAAATGTACGGCGTTTCATGGTGGTTTAGAAATTAAAGTGTTTTGGATACGTTGTCTTGAACGTGTGTAAAAACGATGATATTAGAATACCAAATGAACACGCCGATTGCAATAGTCGTGATTAAACTGCCTTGCACCGGTTTTCATTCTCCAAAAATGATTTTCGTTTTCATCATTCGTTCACGGGTTTCGATTTTTAACCGCAGATATTCCATTGGTCGGTCGCCCTTGACTCTATTACACGAACCGCACAGGAGTTGATAATTCTCGTAATAATCGCCGCCGCCTTTTGACTTCGGTATGATGTGGTCTATATCAAAATCCCATATCTCGAAGTCGCGTCCGCAAGCATTACACTTTCTATTCTGTTCTTTGTATAATCGCTGCTTGACTGATTCCGACGGTTTCACTTCTTTGATGTCGGTTCGCTTCGGTACTATATCCGTTGCAATAAAATCCTTGAAGAGACCGGCATCGTCGCTCAATCTTTCGACTAGAATATCGACGGCTTGATTTTCGATATCGATGCCAATCCATTTCCGTCCTAATTGTTGAGCGGCAACACAGGTTGTAGCGCAGCCGCAGAAGGGGTCCATTACGATGTTGCCTTCGCAGGAAGATGCTTTAATGATACGATGCAACAGCGCAAGCGGTTTTTGAGTCGGGTAACCGACGCGCTCTTTGGACGAAGCATTAATGATGGGTATTTCCCAAACGTCGCCGATTCTCCTTCCATCTGATAAATAAACCTTATATGGCTTTTGATTTTTTCGCTTTTGCCATCGAAACCATCTTCCGGTTTCATCTTGTTTATAATGACTGTCCAATTTTCCTGATTTTTTACCATATTCTTCTCTCATTTCATTAAAAATATGGCTATTTGACTTTGCGTACCAGAAAATTGTATCGTGTAAATTCTGGAACCTCTTACTTACCGCAGTATATCTTTTATAACTCCAAACAATCTCATTGCGGAAATTGTTTTTTCCGAACACGGCATCGAGTAAATTTTTCAAATAGTGTCCCGCCGTTGGGTCGCAATGAAGATACAAACTGCCCGTATCTTTCAATATTCTGTGCATTTCGACAATACGCTGCGACATGTAAGCCAGGTATGCCATCATCGCTTTACTGTGTATTTCGCCGATGTGTGCAATATATCCCGCCAGTGCCGGATACTTAACCGCAAGCGTATCAAGATAATGTTCATTGACATCCTGCCACGTCCACATGTCTTTGAAACTGACACCGGCGGCTCTGCTGCCGACCGGTGCAGAGTACACCCGTTTCGTGTTGAACGGCGGGTCGAGATATATCAAATCAACCAATCCGCTGTTCAAGCCCGAAAGAACGTACAGATTGTCGTTAGTATAAAGCGTGTTTTGAAAGGTTTGTCTCCGTGTCATATACTGTATTGTATAAAATGCGGCGGTGTTTGCAAGCGTAGAATTAAAATCCTGCGCTAACAGAATGACTACCCTTGATTTACGCAACACTTCCGATAAAATACCGAACATTAACGTTTGAATCTTTCTAACTGCAATACCCCTGATGCTCGTTAAAATTAACACTTTCTCACTGCTCGGTATCGATGCCGTTCCGGTCGAAGTCGAAGTTGACTGCGCCGAAATCGGAACACCGAAAACGATTCTCGTCGGACTGCCCGAAACCGTTGTAAAAGAAAGCACTTACCGCATTGAAAGGGCTATCGAAAATTCCGGTTTTTACAATCCGATTCACCGCATTGTTATCAACCTTGCACCGGCGGACTTGCCGAAACAAGCGGCTTCTTTCGATTTACCGATTTCCCTCGGCCTGCTTGCAGGAACAAGACAAATACCGGCAGAAGCACTACAACGGTTCGGAATCGTCGGCGAACTTGCACTCGATGGTTCAATGCGTCCCATAAAAGGCGCATTGTCAATGGCACTGGAAGCGGCAAAACAAGGAATCAAACACTTAATCGTTCCCGCCGAAAACGCACCGGAAGCTGCGGTTGTCGAAAGCATCAGCGTTTATCCTGTGACTTGTCTCGCTGAAGCCGTCGGCTTTCTTTGCGAAAAAATCGAAATAGAACCGCTGCCGTCGGTCAACGAAGCCATCTTCGAGGAATTGTCGTACTACGATGTGGACTTTGCCGATGTAAAAGGGCAGGAATCTGCTAAAAGGGCAATGACGGTAGCAGCGGCAGGCGGACATAATCTTCTGATGATAGGTCCGCCCGGCACCGGTAAAACAATGCTGGCGAAGCGTTTCGCAACAGTGCTGCCGAAACTTTCGCTGGCGGAATCGCTTGAAACTACCCGCATTTTCAGTGTACTCGGCTATCTTCGGAAAGATGTACCGCTCATTGCGGTGCGTACTTTTCGTGAGCCGCATCATACGATTAGTGAAGCGGGTTTAGTCGGCGGCGGTTCTCCGCCTAGTCCGGGCGAGATTTCGCTGGCGCACAACGGCGTTTTGTTTCTCGATGAGTTGCCGGAGTTTAACCGGAAAACGCTCGAAGTTCTTCGGCAGCCGCTGGAAGATGGAACGGTCACGATAGCCCGTGCTTCGCAAACGAGTACTTTTCCGGCAAACTTCATTCTTCTTGCGGCGTTGAATCCTTGTCCTTGCGGATACCGGAGCGACCCACGTCGGCAGTGCCGATGTAATCCGATGCAAATTGAGCGATATATGAATCGAATCAGCGGACCGCTGCTTGACCGGATTGATATACACATTGAAGTACCGCCGGTTGACTATGATAATTTAACGGCAAAATCACCGGGCATATCGAGTGCCGAAATACGTAAAAGTGTTCTTGCGGCGAGAGCAATTCAGTCGGAACGGTTTCAAAAATCGAAAGTCCGGTACAATGCCGACATGTCGCATCGGCAAATTGTTTCTAACTGTCAGTTGAGTGAAAAGGGACATCTAATTTTACGGACGGCGATGGAGGACTTCGGTCTTTCGGCAAGGGCGCATGACAAGATTCTGCGTGTTGCCCGAACTATTGCCGACTTGGAAGGTGCGGAAAACATTTCTGCGATGCATTTGTTTGAGGCGATAACATATCGGACGCTTGACCGCAAACTCTGGGCGTGATGCAGGTAAAAAATGCACTCCGCCGCCGCGGCTGCCTTGCCCCCACGTCACCTTCAAAGTCGTTTTAATCCGAGTTTTTTTAACATCGTTCTTGGCGTGCAGCGGACGGTCTGGGCGAGGAGACCGAGAAAGGCGAGAGAGCAAACGGAGTGGAAGGGATGGCGGACACCGTAAAAATTGGATTTTTCGAGATAATCCAAATATCTTTACGAAGAAAAATCGAATATGTTAGCCAAATTCGACTTTGAAGGTGACGTGTTGCTATTGCCCGGCTCTTTGATTTATGATATAATATCGTCCCAATGGAATAGAACCAATGAAAGGAATCTACTTATGGTCGATTATCTTTACAATATGGGCGATTTGGAAGACGCAACTTCCACATTTCAGCCGAAACATATCGAAACGCAAAATCCGGAGATTGACGAAGTGCTTTCCGTTGAACTCCGAAGGGCAATTTCCGCGACGAGACAATTTTTCTTCAATCATCAGCACCCCGACGGCTATTGGGTCGGCGAACTTGAAGGCGATGCCCTCTTGCAAAGCGAAACGATTTTATTGCTCGCTTTTCTCGGTGAAGAGGATTCGGAACTGGCGAAACAATGCGCAGTTCACTTGCTCGAAACGCAGTCCGAAGACGGCGGCTGGGCAATGTACACCGGCGGGAAATCCGATGTCCACAACACCGTCAAAGCGTATTTTGCCCTTAAATTGACTGGGCATTCGCCGTCAGCCGACTACATGGAAAAAGCGAGCGTCCGCGCTTTGGAACTCGGCGGAGTCGATGCCGTCAACAGTTTCACGAGGTTTTATCTCGCTCTGCTGGGACAAATTCCGTACAGTGTTTGCCCCGCTGTGCCGCCGCAGATGATGCTCTTGCCGAAGTGGTTCCCGCTCAACATTTATTCAATGAGCAGTTGGTCGCGGACAATTTTCGTGCCGCTGTCGATTGTTTCCGCCCTAGCACCGGTGCGGGAGTTGCCGGAAGAAAAAGGAATCCGTGAACTTTTTATCAAGGAACCGAAACATTGGCAACCGCTGGTTGCACCCGGAAAACACAGAACCCGCAATCCGTTTTCATGGGACGGTTTTTTCCGTTTGACCGACGGAATAATGAAATTGTGCCGCCGTTTCGGTTTGACACCGCTGCGCAAAATGAGCATCGAAGCGGCAAAGCAGTGGACGCTGGAACACTGTAAGAACAGCGATGGTCCCGGTGCGATATATCCGCCGATTGTATGGACGTGGATTGCTCTCAAAGCGTTGGGCTACGCCGATGATTCAGAAGAAATCGGATATTGCCGCAAACAACTTAACGATTTGGTTATCAAGAACGAAAAGACCGGCAGCGCAAGAGTTCAGCCGTGCAAATCGCCGGTTTGGGATACAGCACTGACTTTGAAGGCGTTGATGCTCGGCGGATTAACGGCGGCGCATCCTGCGGTGCGTAAAGGAGTTACGTGGATTCGTTCAAGACACATTAAAGAAGAAGGCGATTGGAGCAAAAAAGTTCCTTGCGCACCCGGCGGCTGGTGCTTTGAATTCAACAACGCTTTTTATCCCGACTGCGATGACACCGCTATGGCGTTAATGGTGCTTGCTGGTCGGTTTGACGAAGCAAGAACGGCATTGCCGCCTGTTCCGGCGGAACAGCGTGAAAAACTTCGGCAGTTGTCCGCACAGAAATATGAAAAGGCGGAGAACCTCAAAGGCAACTTGCCGCCGGATTTGCGATTAATGACCGGCGAAAACACGGAATCGCTTGACGAAGCGAAGCGTTCCGTGCTTGATTTGACGGAGACATCCGATGCAATGGAAAGCGGACTGCGCTGGCTCTTGGCAATGCAAAACAAAGACGGCGGCTGGGCGGCTTTCGACAACGGAAACGACAACGAAATCTTCTGCAAGGTACCGTTTGCCGACCACAATGCGATGATTGACCCCAGCACACCGGATTTGACTGGTCGGGTAATGGAATCGCTGGGTCGTCTCGGCTTTCGTTTGGGACAGAACCCCGAAATAGACCGCGTTGTGAAATATATGCGGAAGGAACAGTTGCCAAACGGCAGTTGGTTCGGACGCTGGGGTGTGAATTACATTTACGGGACTTGGCAGGCATTGACGGGCTTGACGGCGGTTGGTGTTCCGCTGACCAACCCGATGATTACGGCAGGGGCAAATTGGCTTTTGACACATCAGCATCCGGGCGGCGGCTGGGGTGAGTCGCCGGATTCATATCAATCGCCGGCAATGCATGGGCGCGGTACGCCGACTGCTTCGCAGACCGCTTGGGCGGTGATGGGATTGATTGCGGCGGGGTTGACCGACCATCCGGCGGTGCAGCGGGGAATCCGTTTCCTGCTTGACAGACAGCGGCGGGACGGAACTTGGTACGAGCCGGAATTTACCGGCACGGGTTTCCCGCTGGTATTTTATTTGAAGTATCATTATTACTCGGTATATTTTCCATTGATGGCGTTATCGCTTTATGCTGCGAAGACGAAGGTACCGAATGTTTCGCTTGCCGATGAGGAAACGGTTTTGCGTTTGCGTTCTTTACGGGTCTTTTCACCGGAGACGATGTATTACAATAATGCAAGACCGGAAGAGCAGTCCGCCGTCATTTTTTAATTTTTGTGTTTCGAGAATCGGCGGGTTATCACTTGCCGCTCATATTTAAGCCGGAGTACCGGCTAAATACTTGCAGGCGGACTGGCAATTATCCAACAATGCTGTTAGAATAAATACGATTTATTTTCGGACTTTTCTTCACAACCAAACACGAGGTCAATTATGTCAAACAAGATTTCCCGCCGGACTTTCGCTAAAACCGCTGCGGCGGCAGCCGTTTTATCGGCAGCGGTGCAAACAACTACTTCTTACGGACGCATCATCGGTGCAAATGACCGGGTGCGGCTCGGCTTTCTCGGCACGGCAAACCGCGGCAGTCAAGATATTGCCGCTTTCAAAAAACTGCCTGATGCCGAAATTGCCGCCCTTTGCGATGTCGATAAACAAATCCTCGCCAGTGCAAAAGAAAAGTTCGCCAGCGAATCAACTTTTACCTGCGAGGACTTTCGGCAACTTTATGAACGCAGCGATATTGATGCCGTTGTGATTTGCACTCCTGACCATTGGCATGCAATTCAAACCGTTGAAGCGTGCAAAGCGGGAAAAGATGTTTACGTTGAAAAACCGCTTTCCGTTACCGTTTTTGAAGGACGAAAGATGGTCGAAGCGGCAAAAAAATATCAGCGGGTTGTGCAAGTGGGAATTCACCGGCGCAGCGGCGGGATTTATCAGAATCTAGCAGCGAAAAACCTTGACGAATTCATCGGCAAGGTAACCGTTTCCCGATGCAGTCACATGAGCAATATGTATCCCGACGGCATCAGCAAATTGAAGCCCGAAAAACCGCCGGAGCATTTGAACTGGGACTTGTGGGTCGGACCGCGGCAATTTCAGGAATATCAGGGAAACATTGCTCCGTATAAATTCCGCTGGTGGATTCATTATTCTTCGCAGATTGCTAACAACGGCGTGCATTTTATTGATATATTCCGTTTCCTTTTGAAGGAGAAAGCCCCGACCGATGTTTGTGCAATGGGCGGCAGGTTTTCCGTCAACGATGACCGGACAATTCCCGACACTATGCATGCGACTTGGTTGTTTCCGTCCGGTCGTCTTTTGGAATTCAGTCATTACGAAGCGAATTCGACTCCGATTTATGCGGTTTCACCTACGTATGTTGAATTTCGCGGCACGCAGGGAACGCTTTATATCAATGACGGCAAGTATGTTGTCACGCCGGAAAAGCCCGGACAGTTTCAGGCAAAGGGTGAGCGCATGAAACCAATCGAAGAAGTCAGCGGACCTGGTCAGAATAACTTGAACATCACGGAATTGCATTGCCGCAATTTCCTTGATTGTATTAAGAGCCGTGCTGTGCCGAATACGAGTGTTGAAGAAGGGCATCGCAGTACAACGATGAGTTTGATTGCGAATATCTCGATGGAAGTACAGCGGCGTTTGAAATGGGATGCCGAGAATGAGAA
>WRCR01000146.1 GCA_009783865.1 Planctomycetaceae bacterium
ACGGAGAACGCGGGGGTGACGAATCTCGTGAAACCTATATCTTTAATTTTGAGAAAGACGAGAAAGAACTCCGGCAATTCATTCGTGATAATTTTATCATCGGCAAATCGGATGTAACAAAAACCCGTATCGACAAAAACAATTTCATCAACATTTACAATCGCTGGCTTGAAGCGGTCAAGCCGACTATTGCCGTTGATTGGGAACTCGCAAAGAAAGCCGGTATCATTGACGGCGATTTTTATCTCGCCGACTTGTTATCTCGTGAAAACGAAACGTTGAAAGAAAAGTTGTTTGTGTTGCTTCGGTCGAATCATTATGTCTTGGACAAGAAGATTGATGTTGCAACCGGTTTTTTCAACAGCAAGCAGGCGGATTTTATTGACAGGCAAAAGGCGCATGCTCAATTCTGGGCGATTTATGAACGTCCGCCGCTTGAAGAATATTGGGATTACATCATTGAACGCCGCGATTTGCTTGTGCCGCAAGATATACGTGAACGCAAAGGTTCATTTTTCACGCCGCGAGTTTGGGTGGAACTATCACAGCAATATATCGCTGATGTACTTGGCAAAAACTGGCAGGATGAATACTATGTTTGGGACTGCGCTGCGGGCACCGGCAACTTGTTAGCGGGCTTGACTAACAAGTACAACATTTGGGCTTCGACGATTGACAAAGCGGATGTTGACGTGATGAAAGACCGAATTGACAATGGGGCAAATCTGCTGGAAGACCATGTATTTCAGTTTGATTTTTTGAATGACGATTTTTCAAAACTGCCGCAGGGATTGCAGAATATCATCAATAACCCGAACTTGCGGAAGAAGTTGATTGTGTATATCAATCCGCCTTATGTCGAAGGCGATTCCCGCATTGGCAAGGGCAGAAAAGGAACGCAAGAAACAAAAATTCACGAAAAATATCAATCGATTTTTGGCAAGGCGGGTGCGGAAATTTCGGCGCAGTTTTTCGGCAGAATGTATTTGGAAATTCCCGATTGTATTATAGCGGCATTTTCGAAGATGAATTTTCATGTTGCGCCGAACTACGAAGGATTTAGAGAATTCTTTCTGGCAAAGACCGAAAGAATGTTTCTTATTCCTTCTATGACTTTTGACAATGTTAACGGTAAATTTCCCATTAGTTTCAAGATTTGGAATACTTCCAAAAAAGAGCGTTTCAAAAGGGTGTCTGCCGATGTCTATGACGAAAACGGACGTTTTTGGTGCAAAAAGAAAATTACTGCTTATGATAATTCAAAATACATTAGTGATTGGCTGGAAGAACATACAAAAAATATTTCTGCTCATCACATCGGTCACTTAGCATCAGTCGGCAATGATTTTCAAAATCAAACCGCTCTTTTCATCGACGATGTTGACAGAAAACGTAAAAAAGGCGGTCGGCATACTATGATTTCGGTAGAAAACTTAATTGTTTGCTCCATCTATTTCGCTGTCCGCAAAGTTATTCCTGCCGATTGGTTAAACGACCGGGACCAGTTTCTTCATCCCAACAAAAAATGGGAGAACGATACGGAATTTCAAAATGATTGCCTTGCTTACACGTTGTTTAGCAATAACATACAATCGAAATACGGCGTTAATCATTGGATACCGTTTCTGGAAGGCGAAGTCAATGCCCGCGACCAATTCGAGAGTCACTTCATGATGAGTTTCATCAACGGCAAGATAATTCACAACGGATATTCTGACTTATTTGCGCAAGATGCAAAGAAATTTTTTACCAGACGAAAATTTTCCGCAGAAGCAAAAGCAGCGTTCACCGCCGGAAAGAAACTTTGGACTTATTACCATTCACAGCCGAGGTGTAACGTGAACGCAAGTTTGTACGACATACGGGAACATTTCCAAGGACGCAATGCGCAAGGCAAGATGAACAATCAGTCCGAAGACGAAACGTACAATGAACTTATTGCCGATTTGCGTGCGGCATTGAAAATACTGGCAGAGAAAATTGAACCGAAAGTGTACGAGTATGGGTTCTTGAAAAGGTAGAAGTCATCGATTATAATATACTACAACGTATTCGTTATCAACCTTTCATTATCGACTGTTTAACATGCCGCTTTGGAAAATTGCTTATCGGAGTATTCAATTTCGTTCATTGTCTTCAATACTGACGGCATTTTCAATGTCGCTCGGCGTTGCGCTGATTGTCACCGTCCTCGTCATTCACGGAGTATTGAGCGACTCTTTCAACCGGAGCGCGCAGGGCTACGATTTAATCATCGCCGGTAAAGGAAGTCCGCTCGATGTCGTATTAAGCACCGTCTTTTATCTGCGTCCGCCCGTCGGTAATGTACCGGAAAGTTATCTGAAACAATTCACCACCGGCGGCTATCGGCATCTTGTCGAAGAAGCAATACCGGTTGCGATTGGACATCATTTCCGCGGCGCAACTATTGTCGGCACAACGCCGGACTTTTTCAAGAAACTGCGGTTTATGGGCAACAAAGAGTACAAATGTTCCGAAGGCGATTTTTTCAAATGGAATGACGATTTCGCAGCCGTTGTCGGTTCACGAGTCAGAAAGAAAGCCGGTTTGAAACTCGGCGATGAGTTCACGCCGGAACTTGCGCAGGAAGTGGAAACGCATCATAATCCGTTCAAGGTCGTCGGCTTTCTTGCCCCGACCGGCACGCCGAATGACTCCGCTATCTTCGTCAATATCAACGGCTTTTATGATATGCACGGACAGGGTGATGACAAGGGACATGTTCACACTGCCGATTGTCAGCACGAAAGAGAACAGAAACAATACTCAGCCATTCTTTTGATGACGAAAGAGAATGTTGTCAAACCGGAAGGCACGGCAATCGACCCGAATTCGCCGGACTTTGACCCCGCAAAGGCGTTGGACGAAAGGAGTTATGTCAATGCCGACGTTATTACACTGCCGCGGGTTCTTGACCGCACTACCGATGTTCAGGCGGTTCAGCCGATTAGCGAAATCTCGTCTCTGTTGACGAACATCATCGGCAATATACAAATGGTGTTGATATTTCTGGCGGTGCTTGTGGTCTTTGTTGCGGGTATCGGAATGATGGTGAGCATTTACAACTCTATGAATGAGCGCAAACAGGAAATTGCGATAATGCGGGCATTGGGTGCGCGCCGTTTTACGGTGATGTCGATTATTCTGCTGGAGTCGATACTTTTATCTCTCGGCGGCGGTTTGTTGGGCTTGCTAATGGGCCACTTGGTAATCGGCGGAATGAGTCCTTGGATAACGGAATACACGGGTATTATCGTCAAGAGTTGGAACTTTCAACTGACGGAGATTCTGCTGATACCGGGCTTGATAATTCTCGCTTCGATAGTCGGTTTCCTCCCCGCCGCCGTTGCGTACAAACAGGATGTGGCGACATCGCTGAATCCGTGAGATAACGCGGCGGAGTACCCAGACGAAATGTCGTGTGCAGCGTGTTCCCCCTTGCTTAACGCTTTGGGTTCTGATATACTGAGTCGCAAGTTTTGCGTTTCGTTGTCTTCCTTCTTTTGTTTAATGGAAAATTACTACGATGTTATCGTTATCGGCTCCGGTCTCGCTGGTATGACAGCCGCTAACATTTTAGGACGCAGCGGACATAAAGTCCTGCTGCTCGAACAGCACTTTCAATTCGGCGGCTTGGCGGCAACTTTCAAACGTCCCAACGGAATTATTTTTGATGTCTCCCTGCACGGCTTTCCTGTCGGTATGCTAAAAAGTTGCAAACGATATTGGAGTAAAGAAATTGCCGACCGCATCATTCAACTGCCGAAGATACGATTTGATAATCCGCAGTTTTCGCTCGAAACAACTTTTGACCGCGATGACTTCACTCGTCAACTAACCGAAAAATTCAAAGTCCCCAAAGAAAATGTTGCAGCATTCTTTGACAAAGCAAGAAGCATGACGCATTACGCCGATGA
The DNA here is from genome assembly GCA_009783865.1 of Planctomycetaceae bacterium. Classification (GTDB taxonomy): domain Bacteria; phylum Planctomycetota; class Planctomycetia; order Pirellulales; family Thermoguttaceae; genus WRKP01. The sequence goes on from WRCR01000146.1 coordinate 3,939, forward strand.
GTCCTATACTACGCGGCAACTCTTTGAAGAATTTTTTCCGGGACGCAGCGATGTCGTCCGCCTTTTAATGGAACCAATAACTTACGCCAATGGTTCCACGCTTGACGATCCCGCTTTGACTTATGGAATCGTCTTTTCCAATTTCATGTCGAAAGGCGTTTATACTTTTGAAGGCGGAACAGATGTTCTCATTGAGTTAATGCTGAAAGAATTGAAAAAGAACGGCGTTGACTGCGAGAAATCAAGTCCCGTCCGGCAGATTCTCGTCAAGGACGGAAAAGCAGACGGCGTTGTCATCAAAAAGAAAAACGGTGAAACAATAACCGTCCATTCCAAAATAGTTCTTTCCAATGCAAATCTGAAAGCAACGATTTTCGACTTGGTCGGCAAAGAACATTTTAGCGCCGACTTTATCGAACAAGCGGAAGCCGTACGTCTTAATAATTCGAGTTGTCAGGTTTATCTTGCGTTCAAGCCGAACTTTTTGATTGACGAAAACCGCTGCGGCGATTTGCTGTTCACGTCAACCTATCCGGTGTTTGATTCGGCAAAGTTGCTGGACAAGAACATCACGAGCAGAACGTTTTCGTTTTATTATCCGAGGACTAGACCGCAAACAACGGAAAATCAGCGGTGCTATGTTGTCTCGTCAACCAACGCTGACTATGCTGACTGGACAAACTTGCCGCTTGACGATTACACGGAAGCAAAAAAATTGCTCATTGAAAATACAATTCAATATCTCGAAAAATATGTACCGAATGCAAGAGAAAACATTGATTGGAAAGAAGCGGCAACTCCTAAAACCTTTGAGTTCTACACGGAACATTTGAGCGGCGCAAGTTTCGGTACGAAATACGAAGGACTGGCGGTAAGCCGAAAACTGCATCTGGTTATACCGGGGTTGTTTCACAGCGGGAGCGTTGGAATCATCATGTCGGGCTGGCTCGGAGCGGTTAATTACGGCGTAATTGCCGCGAATGATGTCGAAGCGGCACTGTTGTAATCGGCACAGATGTAATGCCGTTATAATGCGGAAATGTTAGGATTATATCGGTATTTCCGACCCTATGATAAAAATCCTGCAAAAAATTCCTGCAATTTTTTCCGAACCCCCTTGATATTTTTTTCTTTTGCCGATACACTGAGTATTGAAATTGCGCTCTCTGTTGCTGCTGTTGTTGGCGGTAAAGAGCATTGCGTATTGTTCCCCATTAGAAAGAACGAAAGAATACTATGAAAAAGTTATCTCTCCTTTGCTGTGTTGCCGCACTCGGCTTATTTGTTGTAGGTTGCCAACCTGCGTCGGAACCATCCAAACCGGCACCAAAACCGGCTGTTGAACAACCGGCTGCTGATGAAGCACCTGCTGAAGAAGCCAAACCGGCTGAAGAAGCGAAGCCCGCTGACGAAGCCCCAAAACCGGCTGACGCTCCGAAGCCCGATGCCGAAGCACCAAAAACGGAATAAAATCGTCAACCAGAACGATTGCGGAAAGGTCAGAGCCGTTATCGCAAGATTGGTATACAATCTTACGATTGCGGCTCTGACCAGCTACGCCAGTCCGTACTTCTTTCGCAAGAACCATTCGCAAGTCATAAATACTGCAAAGAGCAGCAACACCGCCCAAATATCATAGAGCGTCTTTTTCGTCTCGCGGTATTCGAGCAGTTGTTCTGACTTCTCGTTCAACTCCTTCAGCAATGAAGAAAATTGTTCCGGCGGAATACACTGTCCTTCGGTTGCCGCTGCAATTCTTTCCATCAGCAGGAAGTCAGGAATAGGATGAACGAGTTCCCGGTTCTCTGCCGAGACAATAAATCGCGCAGTTGCCGTGTGCGGTTTGTCGGCATTGCCAAGTGTTTCAACCGAAATCTTATAATCGCCTGCCAGTTCCGTCAAATGGAATGAACCCGTCGGAATACCGTTTTCGTCCACACATTGCACGCTTTCTTCCTTGCCGTCCGGTTTGATTACCGTTGTCTTAACATTGAAGTTGCGGACTTCTAATCCGTCAGGAGTGCGCAGGAAAACCTTGAATTTCACGCTTTCACCGGCAGACAGCCGGCTGTTTTCCAATTCAATCCAGCAGTCACCTTCCATAACATCGTCCATCTTTGCGAGCCAGAGAATAATCTGCCGCCAGAAACGCCGATGTTCGTCTCCGTGTCCCGCAAGCCGCCAGCGGTAAGTGGTGTCACCGGCAAACGCTAACACTCTTCCCAATCCGAAAATATGCGAAACGAGAAGTACTTCGCCGTTCTGTCCTTCGGCGAGAACAGTTGCGCCGGGCTTCATTTTATCGAAGCGGTTCGCACCATCGAGCGGCGGAAACGATTTCCATTTCTCCAGATTGGGTTGCGGATTAGGAACAAGACGCATTACATAATGATAACGTCCGCCGTCTAAATCTTTCGGCAGCATTGACAGCGGGTCGGTCCAATGAATGTCGGTACGTCTCGGTGCGTCCGGCTGCTGCCGGTCAGTTGCGGAGAACACAACCGGCGAAACATTGGCAAGCGGAGTTCCGCTGTATCCGCCTGCGCCGAAAGAATAATATCCGCCGAGCATTATCAAGCCGCTGCCGCCTTCCGAAACCCGCTGCGCTAATATCTTCAATTCCTCTGCTTTAAACGCCGCAGCGTCAATACTGTCGAGAATATAAACGTTGTATTTTCCTGCCGCTAGTTCTTTTTCTACCAATGATTCCCGTGCTGCCGTTTGCGCTGCGAGACGCTTCTGAATCGGTAATTGCGAATTCCCACCGGTGAATACTCCAACTTGTAAAGAGCGGTAATCAACATTGATGTCAGATGACGATTGAAGCGAGTTGCGGAGATGTCCCTGTTCATTATGCAGTTCGCCTTGCAGAAACAAAACATTCAAACCGCCGTCCATCACACGTACAAAGCCGCTCTGCGAATTATTGGCTTCGACTAGTTCGCCTTGCTGCGGAGGAATGGAAACAGTATATTTGAAATAGCCGGTTTGCTGCGGCGAAAATGCAAATTGATACGGCATAACTTGTCCGTTTGCGGAAGCCCGTATCGGCTTTTCCTGAACTAACTGCATTATACCGGCACTGTCCTCGAAATAAAGCTGCACCGGAATATCCTGATGAAGAAAGCCGTTCACACTAACTGAACCGCTTACCTGTAATTCGTTTTTAACGAAGATATGTTCATTCGCCTGCATTGAAACAACGGCAACATCCGGATTTTCTTCGATAGTTGTTTGTCCGAAAGGAATCGGCACCGTGTATAACGGAATACCGTTATCATGAAAGCGGACGGCAGCATCGGACGGCAAAACATTGTTAGCGGGCAAACATCGTTGAGTACCGTCTGAAAAAAGAATCGTTCCCAGTACCCGTTTTCCAGCCGAAAGTTGCCGGACTTGTTCCAGCGATTTTCCGATAGCGGTTTCGGTACCGATGGGTTTGTCGGACAGTCCTTCGACTTTGCCGCTGTGCAATTCAAGCGGTTTCAGAGCGGAATCGAAAGCGAAACATTGGATACTCATCTCTTGCTGCATTGACTTTAGAATATCTTGATTTTCCGTCAATGTATCCCGCACGAGTTGATAGCGGCTTCTTCCATCGTTTCCGACAGGACGCGTCATACTTTCGGATTGGTCGATTAGAATGTTCAGTGTTGCGGAAAGACGCTGTGAAGAAGTATAAATCAGAACGGGACGAATTGCCGCAAAGAATAAAATAAAAATTACCGTGAACCGTAAAAGATATAAATATATTTTGACGTTTTTTGTGAGACGTTCACCTTCGGGTTTTACGAGCAGGAACAGCACCGCTATACTGACGAAAAGTATGAATACAGCGATATAACTTCCGAAGAGCGGTTCAAACGAAATTCGAGGCATATATTAAATTTATTTGTGCGGCAACCTTTGCATCATTATAATGATTCGGCTGTCTGTCCGCAAGATATTACCTCCGTCTGAACCGCCGGTAATACCTATTTCGGACTTTTCGGTTAAAATCAAGGTTGTCAAACACATCACTCTTTGTAAAAAAATATGCGTCTATTAACCATTGAAACAACCTGCGATGAAACCGCTGCGGCGGTAATCAACGAACACTTGGAAATACTCGGCAGCACCATTGCTTCGCAAGAATTGATTCATCGGAAATTCGGCGGTGTCGTCCCCGAAATTGCTTCCCGCGCTCATCTCGAAAACATACTTCCCGTCATTGACGAAACACTTCGCCGCGCCGGTATCACTCTCAACGAATTAGATGCCGTTGCAGTCGCCAACACTCCCGGTCTAGCCGGTTCACTGCTAGTCGGATTAGCCGCCACAAAAACGCTTTGCGCCGTGTTAGATAAACCGCTCATTGCCGTCAATCATCTTCAAGCGCATATCTACGCCTGCAAAATTGCTTTTAAGAAAGAAGTGTTTCCGTGCATCGGTTTGATTGTCAGCGGCGGTCATTCGAGTTTATATCATTGCGAAACGCCGCTGGACTTTACTTCTCTCGGCGGAACAATTGATGACGCTGCCGGCGAAGCATTTGATAAAGTTGCCGCAATGTTGAATCTGTCTTATCCCGGCGGTCCCT
>WRCR01000147.1 GCA_009783865.1 Planctomycetaceae bacterium
ATCACGCTGGGACCCGCCGAAATGAAAATCAGAAAAGCGTTGGACAGCACTATCGACATCGAATTGGACGATACTCAAACCTTCGAGGACTTGTTCAATATAATAAAGGATAAAAATCCGGGTATTAACGTAGTCGTTGACCCGAAAGGTGCCGGCTCTATGGCTATTCAACTTGCCAGTAACGTTGTACGCGAACCGGTGTCCTATCACGGAATTAAACTCCGCAGTGCGCTGCGCTTGTTATTGAGCATTCAGGATTTGACTTACTGCATCAAAGACGAAGTTCTTCTTATAACGGCGGGAGACGAAGCGAGAAAACACATGTCCGCCAGAATTTATCCGATTGAAGATCTTATGAAACGGGGCGGCGACATGGAAGAACTTATAGAAATCATTGAGGCAATAGTTTCACCGGATTCGTGGGCAGCAAACGGCGGCGATGCCGAGATGTCGCCTTTCGGGGACAAACTTCTTATTGTTAGACAATTGGACGAGGTACACACTGAATTGGAGAACTTATTCGCCGCAATGCGTCAAGCCCTTGATGCAGTGGGTGCCGTTGAAGAAAGGGGACGCTAAGTGATGACATCACCTTCCATGAAACAAATGACTCTTTATCTGACTGTATGTGTTCTTGCTGTTTTCGCAGCATCTGCGGTGAACTCTGCCGAAACCTTTCGTCTTGAAGACGATAAACTCTGCGCCGAATTCGACGCTCTCGGACGAATCATTCGGCTGGAAAACAAAACCACCGGCAAGGGAAATGTCATTGCTGAACCGGTCGAGGAAACCTTCAATATGGTATGCAAGAAAGGACAAAATTGGGAAGCAGTCGTTTTTCCTAAAGAACAAAACTATCGTGTTTCCAAAGAAGGAAACACGATTCGTACCGTTATTGATAAGGTATCTGTCGACGGAAACCCCAGTGAGTTGACACTGACAATGTCCGCCGCGCTCAAAGGCGGCACTTTGGTATACAGCGCAGAAATAGACAACCGTGAAAAAGAGTTGACAGTCGTAGAGTTCCGCTATCCGAAGGTCGGTGTGATACGTTCTCTCGGCAGCGGCAAAAAGTTCGACCTTCTTTGGCCTCACGCAACGGGAAAACGCTTCCGAAATTTTAGCAGCACTGTCAGCGGTACCTACCCCGGCGATTTGAGTATGCAGTGGACGGCACTGACGGACGACTCGGAGACCCTTTATTTTTCCGGTCGGGACACAAAGATGTACACAACAACTTTTCACGCCGGATACGGAAACGGTGCTGCGCTGACATCAACGCGGTTTGTTTTCGTCAAGACAGGCGAAAAGTGTGTTGTACCGGAAACAATAGCGCAACTCTATTCCGGTTCTTGGCGGCGCGCTGCCGATGAATATCGAAATTGGGCTTCTGCGTGGCGCAAAGTCCGGTCAAAGCCGGATTGGGTTCACAACATGTTCGGTTATTTTCTCGTCATCAATAAGCAGCAGTACGGAGACGAAATGTGGCAGTACGACACGCTGCCGAAACTGTACGAATTGGCAAAGAATCACGGATTTGATACGCTAGGTCTTTTCGGCTGGTACGAAGGCGGACACGATAACACGTATCCCGACATCGAAGTCGGCAAAACGCTCGGCGGTGCCGATAAACTTCGGGAAAACATCAAAAAGGTTCGGGATGCCGGCGGTAATGTAACACTATACGTTCAAGGGCACCTGATTGACCCGACGACCGATTTTTATTCCCGTCATGGTCGGGAAGTCGAAGCCCATTCACATTGGGGTTCACCGTATTACGAACATTACAACAAGTCCAGCCGCAGTGAATTTTTGCCTCGATTTACGGCGAAGGTTTTCTCGACTGCTTGTCCCGGTCATCCGATTTGGCAGGAGCGGATGGTCAGGAACGTTGATTTCATTCACGATTTCGGTGCAAGCGGTGTTCTGTTCGACCAAATAGGCGGTATGCCTCCGCGACCGTGTTTCAACAAACAGCACAACCATGCCAATCCGGGCTTATCTCACGTTGCCGGTCGGGTCTCGCTGCTTGACAAGATTCATCGGCGGACTCGTGAAGTCGGCGGTGATTTCGCCTTTCTCACGGAGCATATAACGGATGTTTATTCCCAATATGCGGATATGCTGCACGGAGTCGGCGTTCAACCGGACGAGCGGGATTTTTCAGAAATGTTTCGGTATTGTTTTCCTGATACGATTATCACCGTTAGGAATCCGGCACCTGATATTTCTTCGATGTTTTCTAACTTCGCAATAACCTACGGACTCGTTATGGAAATGGAAATCCGCTACCGCTCCGATTGCGAACACGTTCTTGCCGACAAATCGAAAGAGCGGCGGGAACACGCCCAAAAAGTTGCCGCTTTGCGCAACCGATACCGCGATATTTTGGGACACGGAAAATTCGTAGATGAAGAACCCTTGCGGAACAGTAATTCTGCCGTGAAATGCAAGGCGTTTGAAACGGACAACCGGTTGGCAGTAGTGCTGTGGAATCCGGCACCGCAAACGCAGGACGTTAAACTTGATGTTCCCGGACGAAAGTTGCTCGAAGTTTCAACTCTTGCAGGCGGACCCGCTCAATCGAAATTGCCGGTGTCCATCGGAACACAGCAGGTAATTGTTGCTGTCTATGAAAAATAGAGTCGCTATGCAATTTTGTAAGTCGGTGTTTAATGACACTTTTTGCTCTTGCCATGTTGCGGAACATCAGTTATCGTACTGAACTATGAAAATCGTCTCTTGGAACGTCAACGGTTTGCGCGCCTGCTTGAAAAAGGGTTTTTCGGAACACCTTCTACGCTGGGACTGCGATGTCGTCTGTCTTCAAGAAACCAAAATGCAGGAAGGACAAGCGGAAATACCGCTGGGCGGATATAACGATTTCTGGAACAGTGCAGAGAAAAAAGGATATTCCGGTACTGCCGTTTTCTGCAAACAGAAGCCGCTCAAGTGGTCACGAGGCATCGGTATTGCGGAACACGACAAAGAAGGTCGCGTTTTGACGCTATATTTCAAGCGTTTTACTCTCGTGAATGTTTATACGCCTAATTCGCAAGCCGAATTAACCCGACTCGATTACCGAATGAAATGGGAAAATGCGTTTCGGAATTATCTTATGCAACTCGACAAGGAAAATCCCGTTGTCGTTTGCGGCGATATGAATGTTGCGCATCAGGAAATTGACTTGAAACATCCGGCAGCGAACCGCCGCTGTGCCGGTTTTACCGATGAAGAACGCGGAAAAATGAGCGAACTGCTTGCCGCCGGTTTTGCCGACGCTTTCCGAACACTGTACCCTGACCGTAAAGATGCTTATACTTGGTGGAGTTATCGCAGCAATGCGCGCGCAAACAATTCCGGCTGGCGCATTGATTATTTCCTGGTATCACAGCGGTTAATGCCGGAAGTAAAAGACGTTATTATCGAATCAAAAGTAATGGGCAGCGACCACTGTCCGGTAATACTGGTGCTAAAATGAAATCGAAATTTTTATTCACATCGTTCACTATTCTTTCCTTCGTGTCGTTAAGCGTGCTTTCTGTTGCACAGGAACAAGATGTTAAGGCGTTGATTCAGCAACTCGGAGACGACAGTTATGTTGTCCGGCAGCGCGCGGAAGCGCAACTTCTGCGGATGGGTGTTTCAATATACGCTGAATTGAGAGCGGCTCTCAACAACAGCGATGCCGAAATTGTCCGCCGAGCCGAGCAGATTATTCAGCAATTTAACTTGGTTAAACAGGGGGACGACGATGAAAACGTCCGTATCTTCAAGTCAGAATACCCCAAGGAAGCAAGCCGGGTGAAGCAGGCGAGATGGATCCAAATTCTTGCCAGTCCCGACTTCACTTTCGGCAATCCAAGCGGCAGCGGACTGCAAATGCTTTGCCGACTCCTGCGGTCTGAAAAGGAACATCCGCTTCGTGCGGAAGCGGCAAAGGCGTTAATCGCTTCAGCACCGCATACGGAATCCGTTAGGGAAAAATGGTATCAGACCTTGACGGAACAACAACTAGAGGCGGAGCAAGACGAACTATGTTCGCTGGTTTTTCAGTTTGCGCAAGTCAGAACTGCCGTCAATGTACTTAAGAAAAACACCGAAAAAAAATACAAAGAAGAGGCAAGAAAAAACAACACGCCGCTGAACTATCCCGTTAAACTAACGCCGGACGCTCAACTCATGAAGCAGGTAAAAGAAATTGCAGCGGCAATAGGGAAGTTTCAGAAAGCACCGGAGAACAATACGCTTATACCGGGCAGTTGGTTCGACATTCTTGTCTATTATGCGATAGCGGAATTGTATGAAGACCTCGGTTTGATTCAAGAGCGGGATACGGCACAAAAGGCGGCAGTTGCCGTGCGTCCGAAACCGATAGCAGAAGACCTGCTTGCACCGGTTGACCCGCTGGACGGCAGACCATTTTTCAACGAGCATTTTTTTGTTGCCCGATTTTTGTCGGAACGCAACCGATTCCGCTGGGTGTTAGACCATTGCAAGATTGTGCTTCAGGACGGTTCGATCGCTTACCGCCGTGACGCTTTCTCAATGGCGGCTAATTCAGTGCAAATGCTAGGCGATTATGAAGCCGCAGCAGAGTTCTTGCAGCAGAAAATCGACCTTGTCAAATCCGATGATTACAAAAGACAATACTCTGATTCCGATGAACAGATTAGGAACAACGAAGCGCGCCGGTTCTATTGTCTTGCGCAGCAGTCCGCTGACTCCGGCGATTGGAAAAAAGCGGCGGAATTGATTGAAGAAGTTCTCAAACGCGACCCCGAAGAAATCGACACTTTGATTCTGCGTTATGAAGCACTTAAACGTTTGCCGGAATTGGATGCTAACAACAAGGATAGTATGAAAAACCTTATTGAAGGAGCAGTCAGAAAAGTGGAACAGCACATGCACAGCGGCATGTTTGCTTCGGTGGTCTGCAATCAGGCGGCGTGGCTGCTGGCGAACACCGGCGGCGATTATCAGACAGCACTTGATTTAATCAGCATCACGATGAAGGAAGAACCGGAGTCGCCGGTATATCTTGATACGCAGGCACATGTTTTCGCCTTGGGAAAAGAATATAAGAAAGCAGTTGAAACGCAGGAGGAAGCGGTGCGTCTCGCACCGGATGCGGAAGTATTTCGCAAAGCGTTGGAGAAGTTTCGGTCACTTCGTTAGCGCAGGATTCTTAGCGTAGGATTTTAATCTTACGCCTTTTTCTTCAGGTTTTTCTTCGGCACGGCGGCAGCGGTTTCGGCTTCCGCCAACTTAAACGGGACGTTCCTGACAATTTTTTTAACGGCACCGCTGCGAATACATTGTGTACAAACGCGTACTCTTTTTGTTGCGCCGGTTGCGGTCACAGAGCGCACTGTTTGAAGATTCGGCTGAAAAGTCCGGCGGGTGATTCCCGTAACTTTCGTACCGACACCGCCGAGGTATTTTGCCTTACCGCGTGTTTCGACATGATTGCCGACTATATGACCTTTTCCGCAAATTTCACAAACTCTTGACATTTTTCGTTCCTTATCAACCGCTGGCAAATCGCACAGCGCAAAACTTCCAACGTATTTCCAGTATAAATTTTTAATGCTAATTCTGCACTATGGTACCGCAATACCGATTTTTGTCAAGGGGAGGGCTTGTCGTGCCGCCAAAAAAACGAATTCTATTGACAACACCGGAAAAATGTGTTACAACGTAGATAGTTTTGTTGGCAATTTGTTTAATCGTTCTACAATCGGGAGATAAAAGTGAGTGAGAAAAATGCGAATTTAGGTAATCGAGGGGGGGGCGCGAACGCATTTACTCTCGTTGAACTTCTGGTGGTTATCGCCATTATCGGCGTTCTAATTGCTTTGCTCTTGCCTGCTGTGCAAGCCGCTCGTGAAGCTGCAAGACGTATGTCTTGTACGAACAAATTAAAACAGTTGTCGCTAGCCGTTCACAATTACCACGACATCAACGACGCTTTGCCCGCAGGAAGGGGCGGTCCTTATGGTATCACTCCAAGTTGGCGTTCTAGTTGGGGGTTCTTCGTTGCGGTCCTTCCATTCATAGAACAGGGCGCACTTTATGACAAGTTCTTAACAACCAATTTGGACACGGGTGCCACAGGCGGTACCTGGCAAGACGGTTCCGGGACAACGTTTAGTAGTGGACATCCAATAACGGAAAATGTAACAACTTTGTATTGTCCGTCGGATGGCAATGCAGGAAAACAAGACAAAGACCGCTGTGCATCGACGAATTACCGCTGGTGCTTGGGGGACAATCCAACACCAAATAATAATGTTGATGTTCCCACAACAACTCAACTCGAATACGCTAGGCGCGGACACCGCGGTCCCTTTGGGTGGTATAGTTATTATCCACTCAGTGCCGTTACTGATGGGACTAGCAACACATTTGCGTTCAGCGAGGGATGCTTGCCCAGAGGCAATCCTTATCCGATGTCTTTAGTTAATACGAAAAGCGTCAAAGAAGTCGTGGCTATTAACACAGCCGGCATTTTTACGGGAACGGCTCCGGGGTATCTATCAAATAGGTCTGTTTGCATGAATACTATGTCCAATGGAGAGAATATCGCTGCAACTATTTGGGTATGCGCAGGTCGTTCTTATGTTCGGGGCTTCTACTATTACAACTCGTTTGTAACCGTTTTGCCTCCGAATTCGCCAAGTTGCTATAATCAGACAAGTTTAAACGTGCTGATAACGCCGAGCAGTGCCCATTCGGGCGGTGTGAATGTCGGCTTGATGGACGGAGCCGTCCGATTTGTCTCTGATTCGGTAGACGCAGGAACCGGCAACAGTTTTGGTACAACCGACGGCACCGCTCCCGGACAATCGCCTTACGGTGTCTGGGGTGCTTACGGTTCCATTTTCGGCGGCGAATCAAAATCGTTATAACTAGTTGCTCAATCCAATAGAGATATGAAAATTATACGAATTGCCGGTATTCTGTTTTGTCTAACCTGTTTGACGGGGTGTTTCCAAGCGGCACCGTCCGAGTTGAAGAACTTGAGTCCCGTTGAAATTCAAGTCGTCCAGGACGGCAAACCAGTTGAAAACGTACTGGTTGCACTTTATAGTGAGATGCCTCAAGGTACTGTAGGGTGTAGCGCCTTGACGAACAGCCACGGCACTGCAATACTGAAAACTTCTGTCCAATCACAGTCGGCTAATGGCGTTTCACCGGGAAATTATAAGGTCGTTCTCACAAAAGATGTTGTTTTGCCTGCCGAACTTTCTGACTTCGAAGCGGAGCAACTTCTGTCGGAATCTGAACGCAGTGCTATGCAAAAAAAGCGGGATGACTTTTTGAATAAAAACCGTGTGGTTCCTAAAACATTGGAAACTCCGGGAACAACTCCTATAATACTGGAAGTCAAACCAAAAGAAAAAAATTCACTCATCGTTGATGTTGCGAAGCATCAATAACTATCTCCTTGAATTCCATAGGAAACCATGAAACGTTTTTTGCTGTTTGCTTTTGTATTATGTTTATTCTCTTTCGATTTGCCGGTCAATGCTGCCGAACCGAATCCAGTCGAAAAATCAGGTTGGAAACTGACGTTCCAAGATGAATTCGACCGTCCGCTCTTGAACGATTTGTATTGGTACGCCGCCTATCGAACCGGACAACGGGAGTATCTCAAGCGGACTGGTGCCGATGCGCATCCCAACCTCGGCTTTTATGACAACAACGCTTTGTACAAAATCGAAGACGGGTTGCTCAAACTGATAATCGACGAAACCGTTCCGCCGCGATTGAAAAAAACCGACCTTGCCGTTTCATGTCTGACGACTTCTGACCATCGTTTCGGCAAAGACAGAACGGAATACCAAGTGCTGGAGAAATTCGCACAAAAATACGGCTGGTTCGAGATTCGATGTAAATCAATCAAAGGAGACGGACTATTAGCGGCGTTTTGGCTCCACCAGACCGACCCGACAGACCAAGAATTTACGCTGGAAGGAAAAAAGAAGCAAATCGGTGACGGGGTAGTTGAAATCGACATCTTCGAGATGCTCGGCAGGGAAGCGGCAGCGGGAAACAATCTTTTCAACGTTCATTTTACAAAAGATGGACATTACAAATACAAAATGGGCTTCGACCCCTCGGAGGACTTTCATACTTATGCTATGGAATGGCAGGAAGGCGAAATCAACTGGTACGTTGATAACAAGAAAGTGCAGACCTACAAAGGCGATACACCGCAAAAGAAAATGTTCATACTTCTTGCACTGTTTCACGGCAGAGGTTGGACCGGAAAAGTGTCTGAAAATCAGACGTATCCTATCGTTTTTGAAGTCGATTACGTGCGGGTATATCAAAAAGAAGAAGGGTGTAGCCGCGATTTTAGGCAGCGATTTTGTTGATTTGGGCAAACCGGGCATTCTTACACAGCGTCCAGAAATCATCCCAACGTCCCGATTTCAATATCGACCGTAAGGTCAAAATCACCTGCCCGCCTGCTCGCGTCCAACGCATGCCGCTCCGACAACA
>WRCR01000148.1 GCA_009783865.1 Planctomycetaceae bacterium
AGGAATTCCGAAATGAAACGCCGGCAACATTTTCGAGAGCGGTTTTGCCGTGCGATTTCAATGTTCGGAGCAATTCGGGACCAGTCAGTTCTGCTTCGCCGCGGCAGATGATGTCAATCCAAGGAAACCGCTGCAACAATTTTTCTTCGACACTTTTTGAACCGACACCGCCGAGAATGAGAATTCGGTCAGGATATTTTCTGCGCAATTGTTCAAGAGCAAGAATGGTGAACGGCAATAGGTTCGCCATGCAGGAAACGCCGATGATTTCAGCGGGTTCGGGTTCACCGACAAACCGCAAGAAGGTCTCCATCTCGAAAGGGTCGTCAGCATCGTTCAACTGATAGTCACGAAAATCAACTTCCATACCGGCATCTTCCAATGCGCGGGTCAAGTACAGCGGTCCGAGCGGAACGTGTAGTTCCCGTTCTATCTCTTCGCCGTAACGCATGAAGAGCATGTTCAGATTGATGAGCGTAATGTCGGGCATGTTATTCATACCCTTCCAGCGATTCGACGATATAATCGGTCAACAGTTTAACGGTTTTCAGTGTCTTTAACGTCTTAATTGGCATACGGACATCAAACCGCTTGTAAATCTCTTTGCGAAAAGCAAGCATTTCATGGTCGGAAAGAGTGATTCGCACTGACGAACTGACTTTCAACGGCGGCTTCTTCGTTGTTTCGGCAATCAAAAGACGAATTTCGGCGGGAAGGTTGCGAATAACCTGAACTCCCTCGTTGTTATTCGGAACATCAGGTTGAATGCCAAACGATATGCTGACAGGCGGCATATCTGACCGTATCCCGCCGCCAGCCATACTTCCTTCTTGAGGTATATCCGTCCGTATTCCGCCGTACCCGCCCATACTGCCCCCTTTCTGAGGTACCGATGGTGTACCAGCAAGGGCGGTCTGCGTTCCCGTCAAAACGGCGAGCATCGCAGCGGCAGCGGTGCCGAGAAAGGTTCGCCGATGCGACTGCGGCACTTCCGTTTTATCAATGATTGCCGCAAGTTGTTCCGTCGGAATGTTTTGCAGCATTGCCGCTTCGACAGGTTCCAAAACGAGTTCAATGGACGCTGCCGCTTGTTCCGAATCGGCAAGAAGTATATCCCGAAACTCTGCATCGACAGCCGCTTTTTTGAGCAGGATTTCGATGCCGCGCGGAATCTGTCCGATAGGTTGTCCGCTGCCGGGCGGACGACCGCCGACGATGGTAGTCCGCACGGATTCCTGTTCGACACCTTCCGGTACATCGGCACGGAATTGCGCCGCTCCATTATTGAGTTGTTCAGGCATTTTGTGTCTCCTGTTGTTTTGACTGCGGTAAACGGACGTAACGATTTTATCTTATCGAAACGAAGATTGCAAGGACGCAAAAGTGTCCCGCTCTTAATTTTTTGTTTTCGGTTTTCGCTGAATATCGGAAAATTTGGTTTAACAACCCTTGCAAAAGTGAGTTTTTTATAGTACAATACAGAAAATTTGGCTGGATTGTGAAAATCGTCGTCCCTTTTCCATTATGTCTTCTGCCGACACGTTTGAACCCAAAGTAATTGCTTTCGTCTGTAACTGGTGTACCTATCTTGGTGCGGATTTAGCCGGTACAAGCCGATTGGAATATCCGCATAATTTGCGGATAATCCGTCTTCCCTGCACAGGACGCATCGATTTCAACTTGATAATCAAAGCATTTGAGAACGGTGCGGACTCCGTTTTGGTAAGCGGCTGTCATCCCGGCGATTGTCATTACACAAGCGGAAATTTTCATGCCCGCCGCCGCTGGATTCTATTTCGTGAACTGCTCGAAGCACTCGGAATTGACTCGCAGCGGATACACTTCTCGTGGATTTCCGCTGCCGAAGGAACGAAGTTTCAGAAGTTCATCAAAGAGATTGTCGAAAAAACAAAAGCGTTAGGTCCCTACAACGAAATGAAAGAAATAGTACGGCAGGCAAACACCTGACCGTTTTTATTTGTACCTTAAGATATTTAGCATTTTTTGAGCCGCCGCCGAAAGGTTGCGGAAATATAACATGCCGCAACAAGAAAAACTACAGCAGAAGGCAAAAGAAATACTGCTCGAAAAGAAAGCAGATGTTGTCATCGGTTATGGAAAAGTCGAGACCGGTAATATCGGTGCCGTGTTTATTACCGACCCTGAAAGAACCGGCGAACTCGTCTGGAACAACCTCTGTACGACAAATCTTTCCGTCTATCTGAAGCGGAAAGAAATCAAAAAATTAGGAAAACCTTGTATTATCGTCAAGGGCTGCGATGCCAAAGCATTGGCAGTGCTGGAAATTGAAAACCAGATTGACCGCTCTGCGATGACAGTTATCGGAGTCGAGTGTTTCGGCGTTCAAGACCGCTGTGAACCGCAATACAAATGTGCGTCCTGCAATGTTCAACTGCCGCCGCACTGCGATTTTGTAATTGAAAGAGATACAAAACAATCTGCACCGCAGGGCAGCCGTTATGAAAAACTTGAAATGCTCGACAATATGGACAGCAAAGAACGTTTCGAGTATTGGAAACAGGAACTGTCCCGCTGTATCAAGTGTTATGCCTGCCGTCAGAATTGTCCGATGTGTTATTGCGATGTCTGCGTTGTTGACAAGAACCGTCCGATTCGGATTGATACCTCGGCGACCTTGAAAGGCAACTTTGCATGGAACATACTGCGGGCGTTTCATCTTGCCGGCCGCTGCGTCGGCTGCGGTGCCTGTTCCGCTGCTTGTCCTGCCGGTATTGACCTTGATTTACTTAATCTGACGCTTGCGAAAGCATCGGAGGAAAACTTCGGTTATATTGCCGGCGTGCAGCGCAATGTTGAACCGCTTGTCGGAACATTTTCGCCGGACGATAAAGAGGAATTTATTCGGTAATACTGCCACTCAATTTAATTTGCAGCGATACATAACGATGTCTCAAATCATATCACGAAAAACAATCGAGCAACTCATCGGTAAATTGCAGTCCGAAGGAGGACACGCTGCTGCACCGGTTGCAGCCGGAAAACGGTATTTCTTCCGCCCCCTGCAAAAGGCGGAACAACTTGTTCTGGACGGAAAAATTATGCCGGTTAATTCGGTCAAGGAATTTTTCTTTCCGCCGCATGAAGTTATCTGCCGCTATCAATATGAAGGGAAGGAACTGCAAATCACGGATGCCGAACCGTTTGAAAAGGAACAGATAATTTTTGGGGCAAGACCTTGCGATGCGGCTTCGCTGCCGATACTCGACAAGATTTTTGCGTGGGATTATCAAGACCGGTTTTATCAACAGCGGCGGGAAAACACAACGGTGGTTACGCTTGCCTGTCAGCAGCCGGACAATAGTTGTTTTTGTACGTCGGTTGGTCTTTCGCCGGACACAACCAGCGGTGCTGATGCAGAACTTCTGGAACTCGGTAATGATTTATACGAAGTCCGCTGTTATACAGAAAAGGGAAAAAAACTGTTTGAAGGACTGACAGAAGAATCGGTCAAGACCGGCAAGACGGCAGCACCGCCGGAGATTCGTTTCGATATGGAACGAGTCAGTAAATATCTTTCGGAGCATTTTGATGACTCGATTTATTCGACGACAAGTTTGCGCTGTGTCGGCTGCGGAGCGTGTACTTACATTTGTCCGACTTGTCATTGTTTCGATATAGTTGACGAAGGCGGCGCGGCAAAGGGCTGCCGGGTCAAGAATTGGGATACCTGTCAGTTTGCGATGTTCACACTGCATGCGTCGGGACATAATCCCCGCGGCGAACAGGCGGTGCGGCAGCGGAATCGGGTGCAGCATAAGTTTGCGATTTATCCGTCAAAATTCGGAGCGGTTTTATGTACCGGCTGCGGCAACTGCACGCGGGAATGTTCCGCTTCGCTGGGAATTCGTCCGGTTTTGGAGTTGATTGATAAGAAAGCAGAATCGTAGTTACGCAAAAGTACCGTGTTCACATTTACTTGGACGGAGTTGTTGATAATACTAATCGGCGGGCTGCTGATGCTGCTTGTCGTGGCTTTGCATACATTGCGGAGAAGAGACGATATTTTGCAGGACTTTCTAATGCCTGAAGAAAAAGAACTCGAAAAGGACTTTCTGAAAAGAGAAAAGAAAGCCGAAGAAGTACAAGAAGACGCTGTGGAAGAGACGGTTGCGCCTGTTGAAGAAGCCGGTTGGGGAGATGTTGCTCCGCCGCCGGAACATTAGCAATTGTATTTAGCCGGTACTCCGGCGCAAAAGAGTCGGGAACGGGTGCTGCGTAGTCCACGGATTGCGCCGAAACACAAAGGAGATTGTTGCTATGAACATTAACACGTTGACCAAACTGTTCGTCGTAGTTGGTGTCGTTGTAATTCTTACCGCAGTGTTACTACTGAGACCAAACAGAGTACCATGCCACGTTCGCCATCTGTGTATTGCCAACTCGCATCGAATCGATATAGCATTGCGCGATTATCAAGGAAGATACGGGGTTTTTCCACCGGCGTATGTTACCGATGCTGATGGCAAACCGCTCTACAGTTGGCGGGTGTTAATACTGCCTTTTTTGGAGGAACAAGAACTCTATAATCAATTCAAACTCGATGAACCGTGGGATAGTGAGGCGAATCGAAAACTTCTCGATGCGTGCCCGAGTGTCTATCGTTGTCCGCAGGCAAATGCAAAGCCGGGTATGGCGACTTACGCAATGGTAGTTGGTCCAGGTACGATTTCCGACGGTCCCAATTCGGTTTCGTTGGAGGAGATAACGGACGGACCTGCGAGGACTATTCTCTTGGCAGAAACATTGAAGAGAATTCCATGGACGGCTCCGATTGATATTCCACTGTCCACACTGGAAGCGGGAATTGACCCGCACGGCGGAGGTATCGGTTCGAACCATCCGGGGTTAGCGGTTGTTGTGTTTGCGGACAGAAGTGTTCGACCCATCTACGACGAAATCAAACCAGAAACGCTCCGTGCCTTGGCTACCATTGCTGATGGTGAAGTCATTGATACGAATAAATTGTAAGTATGCCAAACACCGCATTTCTCCTTCTTTCTTACGGTTCTCCTGAACAGGAAAGCGATGTAATTCCTTTTCTGAAAAATATACTCGGTGAAAATATACCGCCGCAGCGGCTCGAAATTGCTGCCGATAAATACCGCCGTTTTGCCGCACAAACCGGTAATTACAGTCCGCTTAATACGGAATGTAAAACACTTCTGAACGGTATCCGGCAGGAATTGCTGCGTATTACTTCTTGCGAAATACCTTGTTATTGGGGCAATCTGTTTTGGCATCCGCTTTTGAACGATACCGTCAAACAAATGAAACAAGACGGAATACAAAAAGCGGTTTGTTTCGCAACATCGGCTTTCGACTCAACTTCCGGCAACAAAAGATATTCCGATGCTCTCGAAACCGCCTGCCGCAATGCCGGTGTAGAGACGTGCTTTATCACGAAATTGCCGCTGCCGTTTAACGAAAAATTGTTTATCGAAAGTCAGACAGACGTGCTGTTGGAAGCATTGGCGTGGGCAACGCTTGACGATTTATCACAAGATTATTCCGACAAAATCAAAATTATATTTACGGCGCACAGTATTCCGCTTTCCGATGAGCGGCGGCACATTTACTCGGAACAGTTGCGGACAACTTGTGAAAATGTCATCGGCGTACTAAATCATTCTTCGGAACAGCAAGTATGGTCTTGGGAATTAGCGTTTCAAAGTGCAAGCGGCAGAAAAGAACTTTGGCTTGCTCCCGACATTAACGAAAGAATTCGTTCACTTGCTGAAGAGCAAAAGTACAAGGCGGTGGTTATTTCGCCGCTCGGTTTCTTTTGCGAAAACATAGAAACACAATATGACCTCGACATCGAAACAAGGAAAGTATGTGAAGACAACGGCATAAAGTATTTCAGAGCAAAAGCGGTGGGGACTTCCCCGAAAATCTTCCGAATGATAGCGGAATTGTGTGCTTTTTAGGTCGTTTTAGAAAAATTGCAGGCGGCAGTTTTTCGTCTTGCCAGTTTTTTCAAAAAAGGTACAATGAAAGGGATTTTTGAATTGAAACTCTATCAGAATCCTTTTTTTACACTTTTCACGAAAAATGACAACAAGCGTAGTTTTAGTCGGTGTCGGCGGACAAGGAATTTTATTGGCAAGCGAAATAGTTGCGCAAGCGGCGGTTGCCGCCGGTTTCGATGTCAAGACCAACGAAGTTCACGGAATGGCACAGCGGGGCGGTTCCGTTATTGCGCAAATCCGATACGGCAAGGAGGTACATAGTCCGCTTGTACCTGCTCACAGTGCAAAGGTGCTTGTCGCACTGGAACGCATTGAAGGATTACGGAACATCGATTTTCTTGCCGACGATGGTTTAGCGGTGATTTCCACGCAGCGAATCGTTCCGGTGACGGTTTCGTCCGGCGGGGCTTCCTATCCCGATGTTGATGAAAAGTTATTGCAGCGGTATTTTCGGCAACTGATTTATGTCGATGCCGTTGCGACCGCTGAAAAGTTGGGAAACCTGAAAGCCGCCAATACGATTTTGCTCGGTGCGATGTCGGTTCATATTGATTTACCTGCGGAAGCATGGCACGCCGCCATTCAAAAAAGTGTGAAAGAAAAGTTTGTCGAAGTCAATCTTCGGGCGTTTGATGAAGGACGAAAATATAATACGGGTTTGCGCCGGAGTACCGGTTAAATGTTTTCGGCGGCATTAAATTCCGCAAAATCGTATCGTTTGTACAAAAGTTTGGACAAAATAATTTAATCACCGTGCATTTTCTTGACAAAAATGATAAAACCCGGTATCATGCTGTCATATTGCCGCATTTTTTATTCTTGCCGGTTCCGACAATTTGGTTAACTTATACGCGTTTGACGATGGACTTTATCAATTTTGGAAAAACGATGATGCCTGAAACAAATGCGAATCTGCACAATTCGGGAGAAATATCTCGTCTTAAAGGCAAGTTTCTACTGCCGTTCCTCAGCGGAGTTGGGAGATAATATGAAACTTGTTTGGAAACTTGCCATTCCTCATATATGCGTAGTAGTATGTCTCGGTTTGATAAGTTATGTCGTGGTCAGTTCTTCTTTTAGCCGCTTGCGGGAGCGTTACGTTCGGGATGTCATCAAAAACCGGTTTCAATTGATTATCAAGGGAATTGAAGTAAGCGCATTAAGGTCAGTGAGTGAGTCCTCTGTTTTTGCACCTCTTCCGGCGGTGACACGTGCTTATGAAATCGCGCTCAGCGGTGATATTGACGACCCTTATTCATCCAAGTCCAAAGAGGCGCGTGATTTGCTGCGTAAAGAACTTGCCCCAATGTTGGACAACTACAACAAATTGACAGGCAAACAGATTGAGTTACATTTCCATCTGCCCAATGGATTAAGTTTGGTTCGTATGTGGCGCGATTACAATACCAAAGTCGATGGTGAATGGGTTGATATTTCCGACGACATTCGTTCTTTCAGACCAACGGTTATAGAAACTAACAGAACCGGCAATGTCACCATGGGATTGGAACCCGGCAGCGGAGGTTTTGCCATCCGGGGAGTGATTCCCGTTTTAACAAATGACGGACGACAGATAGGTACGGCTGAATCTCTCCAACAGTTTGCCCCCATTTTGGAAACCGTTACAGACAAAGGACAACTTTGCGCCGCACTGTACGCCAACAAGGAACTGCTGAAATTTTCCGTAGAACTGCAGAACCCAGAAAAATACCCGCCAATCGGCGATTTTGTCAGGGTCATCGGGGCGCAGGACGAATATGCCGGGACACTTATCACCGCCGAATTGCTATCCAAGGGAAAAAGCGGCATCTTTTATGAACATCGTGATTTCAGAGTTTTGGCAACACATCCCCTGTATGATTTTAAGGGAAGACAGGTTGGAGTCCTCGTTTGCATTATGAACACAACTGTTATTTCATCGATTGCAAAAACGGCTTCGATAGTATTGGCACTTATGCTGACGGGCATGGTTGTAGTGCCTGCTTTTTTGCTTTTGGCAGAGTTGCGTGTGCTGATTTCCCGACCGCTGAACATGGTCAAAGCAAAGATTCAGGACATCGCTGAAGATAGGGCGGATTTAAGCGAACAGATTCCTTGCCGTCAACATGACGAGATAGGCGACTTAGCATGGTGGTTTAACAAACTGACTGCAAAACTTGACGGCATTATGAAAGAACGTCAGCGTATGATAAGTGAAGTACGCAGCGAATCCGATAGATTCGAAGCGATGGCACATTGGTATTGTTCTATCCTTGATTCTATATCATTTCCCATCTCGGTTCAGAATATGGAAATGAGATGGGTATTCTTCAACACGGCGTATGAGAAATTATCCGGTAGAAAACGTAAAGATGCCGTCGGTTTGCCCTGCTGTAATATGGGAGTTAGTTTGTGCAATACCGAAGGCTGCTCCATTGCTTGTGCAAAGCGGGGACAGCAGCGGACTTTCGAATTTCATAAGAA
>WRCR01000149.1 GCA_009783865.1 Planctomycetaceae bacterium
TGTGGGATTATACCGTGAACTTTCAGGCATACATGCTGCCGCACCCGAATCATCGGGTGTTAGCCCCGAATGTTCGATTTTTTGTCGATAACAAAACGATTGGACTTTTCGAGCAAGGCGATACCTGGTGTGCGACCGGCGACTTTGTCCGTTTGAAAACGTGGCTGCTTTCGCATTTGATGTGGAATCCCGATGCCGATGAGAATAAATTGACGGACGAATTCATTACCGGTTATTACGGAAAATATGCCGCTCCGTTTGTTAAGGAATACTGGAAGTTGCTGCTCGACCGCGTTGAAGCAAGCGGTGTGTATCTCGGCTGTTATCAATCGAAGACGGGACATTGGCTTGATGCCGAAACGCTTATCAAAGCGGGAACCGCGCTGGACACGGCTTATCGAAACGAAAAAGATGAAACTATTAAGAAACGTCTTTGGCGGGAAAAGATTCCGCTCGACTTAGTTTTGCTTCAGCGGTATCACGAATTGAAACGGAAAAATTTACTGCCGGAAAATTCGCCGCTGGTACCGAATAATCCGCTGGAATTGGTCGACGATTTCCAGAAACGCTGCAATGAATTCAAAGCGGTTTCTTACAACGAAGGCGACAACGGCGATAATTTGAAACGGATTATCGAGGGTTTCCGGCAGCGTTTGACGATAATCGATGCGCCCGCACCGGAGTTCTGCAAGGATTTGCCGAAAGACCGCTGGTTTGATGTACGGAACTACGAATTCAGTACGGCACAACTTGGCGTATGGACTTTTATCGTGGACGATGCGAAGGCAGCGACCGGCAAGACGGTGAAGATGCCGTCCAATCATTACGAATGGGCGACAAGTTATACCTTCGACAGCGGTTCGCTCTTCGAATTGAAATCGGAGAAGGAGAAAGACGCGCCGCCGACGTATAAGATTTATGCCTCTGTGCGCTGTGAAGCGTCAGCGGACGACGGTGCTGCGATGACAGTCGGCATTTACGATTACGGACAAAAGAAGGGCGTTACGAGTAAGACAATTCCGGTATCTGAAATCAAGGGCAAGGAATACAAGTGGATTTCACTTGGTTCGGTTCCTTTGCTGTCGGGTGCGGAACATAGTTATAATTTCTGGTTTGCACCGGCAAAACGACCGGAGGAAGTCGATGCCGTGTATATCGATAGAATTGTGGTCGTTAGAGAGTAAAAAATCAGAGCGAATGTTTAATCATTTTATTTAATTCAGGAGATTCAAATGCGGATTTTTTTCACTTTTATTTCATTCTGTTTTTTAACAGGACTCGTTCCGGCGGCGGATGCTTTCCGCTTCGAAGAACAGCCGGAAAAACAACTTGCGTTATTTGACGGCGAACAGCCCGTCTTTGTTTATCAATATGATGCGATACTTCATCAGCAAGTTCCCGATAACAGCGCAAGGAAATTTGCCGGCTGCTACATTCATCCGCTCTACGGTTTGAACGGGGAAATCTTAACCGACAACGCACCGAAAGACCATTATCATCATCACGGGGTTTTCTGGACGTATCCGCATGTCGGCGTTCATGAACCGGATGGAACAGTCAAAGAATACAACACGTGGGAAGGAAGGAATTATCCCGCATTGCGGCAGCGTTTCGTCAAATGGATAGACAAGAAAACCGCCGGCGATACCGCCGTGTTTGAAGTCGAGAACGGCTGGTTCATTACCGAATCGCCGGAAGCACTGCCCGTTTCGGAAAACAAGTTGATGTACGAAGTCGTCAAGGTGACCGTTCATAAAGTCAAGGCAGAAGGCATGTTAAAGAGCAGAGCGATTGACATCGAATTGACTTGGAAGCCGACGCAGAAACCGATTTCATTACGGGGTGCGGAAGCAAAAAGTTACGGCGGTTTAACAGTGCGTTTCAAACCGTTTGTGCAGGAAAAGAATCAAAAGCGGACAGACGGCGCAGTTCACGATGAGATTAACGCAATAACGGTGCCGGACGGTATTACTCCGATTGATTTACCGGAGAAGCCGCTGGCGTGGGCGGATTACACATCGCTTTTCGGCGACAGTAAAACCCGCAGCGGTGCGGCAATTTTCGTGCCGAAGACGCATCCTGATTATCCGCCGACTTGGCTCACGCGGTATTACGGTGCGCTGTGTATCGGGTGGCCCGGTGTCAAAGATAAAACATTTCAAGTCGGCGAAGAGATAAAACTCAATTACCGGATTTGGATTCACAATGAACCGGTTTCGCTGCAACAACTGGAAAAGGTGTATGAGAAATATATCCGTTAAACCTAGCCGCGTTAAGCGGCGGATTATTATCTCACCACAGCGACCGCCAATACCGCTGTTCTAAATCGTAATAGTCCACCGGTGTTTTCGAGTGAATGTCAAAGTCCTTCGGCAAGATTCCGAAACGTTTCATTTCCCGCAGATATTCCCAGCGGGGAATGAAGTCAGGCATATCAAAACGTTTGACCGTGTCGAGTTGCAGTTTCGCCCGCTCAATACCGGCAAGTATCGTTTTGTAGGTTTCGCTGTTTTTGTCGGGAATTGCGGGAGTTGCGTTAGGTTGCATATTGCAAAAGCCATAACCGCCGTGTTCTTTTGACAGCGGCGCAAGCAGCAACGCTGACTTCTCCGGCTGCGTTAAATCGAAAAACAAATGCCGCGAATACTTCCGGCGGCTGTCGTTAGGACCATTAGGATAAATCCACCACGTATGCCGGATTTCATCGGAAACAGAAAGCGGCAACTGCATCTCGCCTGTATGGCAAGAAGCGCAGTTGTTTTTCATTGTTTCCTGCATCGCCTTCGTTTCTGCCCATTCCAAATCAGAACGGTCTAATGTATTGATGGCGTATCCGCCTAACATTCCGCTGCCCAGACCGGCGTAAGTGCCGAGATATGCTGCACCGGTTTCAAGCCACAATATAACGAGCATTTTTTCCCGTTCCGAAAGTTCAACGCCGTAATGCCCTTTTTGACAATACTTTGTGTAAATTGCGCTGGCACTGCTTCCAAGCGTCCGCGGCGGATAATTGCCAAGCGGTTTGTTTCTGCCGTCGGCGACCAGTGTTTCTTTTCCGTATTTTTCGTTTTCCAAAGCACTGTGTGTTCCGCTCATCAAATTGGAATAACTGATAGAGTACATAGGTCCTCTGCCGCCGGACAAATTAAAACGTCCTTCCCGCTTGTCGGGATTATGACACGAGACGCAGTGTTTATCCCAAATCGGCTGAATATCACGAGGATAATCAATCACATCGGGAAGTGTTGTCTTATCGCCTCGACTGCTGACAAGCGGCAACTGACCGAAGAAGGTGTTTATATCGTCCGCTTTTCGCTGACCGGCAGTCGGAAATTTTCCGCCGCGGCGGGGTGTTTCCAAGCGGCCTTCGTGACAGCCGTTGCAGGTAAAACTTTCGCCCGGCATTACAGATAAGAACGACTGCATACGTTTTACTGACAAATTGTTTTCGTCCATAGCAACGAAGAAGAAAGCACGATTTGCCGGAAGTTTGAAGCGTGCCGAACCATCCGGGTCAACCGGTACTGTACCGACTACCCGTTCCAGAGTGAAAGTTCCACCGTAGGACATTGGTTCCATTCCGCCGGTATAGTGAATCGGCATCGGCAGCGTTTCGATGACGAGAAGTTTTTTAATGTCGCCTTTTTTCACACCTTCCATATTTCGTCCGTGATACACGTCGACCAGCGTCATATCGCCGTAGTCCTTTTCAGGGTCCGTCATACTCTCGACAATTCGTTCCCTTTGGCGCGAAACAAGCGGCCGCGGGTCGTGGACTAGCATATTACTCAACTTTGTCCGCACTTCGCTTTTTTCACGGATAACTTTTCCGCCTTCAACCTGTTCCTGCCATTCTTTCGGAATCTGCCAAAGTGTTTGCGTATCGCCGTCTGCGCTAATCAGTTGAATGGTATCGTTTTGTGCCGCCATGAAAGCGTTTTCGCTAAACGCCCAAGGGTCGCGGTAATTGGATTCATGCGTTATTGCAGTTGCCGACTGCAAATCGTCGGGACCGTTGCGGGGGTCAATGATTCCAACTGCGCCGGCATGTTCAACTGCGCCGTGTCCCCACGAAAAAGATGCTACAACTTTGCTGCTGTTCGGAATCGGTTTAGCGTCAATATAAACAACACCGGGATGCATGTTGCCGAAGAATACCATTTGACGTGTTCCATCGGGGTTCATCGTCCAGAGATGATGATAATGAACCTGCGAGCGGTCAACATATTCCCACCGCATATAAAGAACTTGTCCGTTTGGCAGAAACCACGGTGTATTGTCATGCTCGATGTTGCCGGACAAAGGACGAATGTTGCTGCCGTCCAAATCGCAACCGTAAAGAATTGCAACTTGTGTCAGCCAGCATTGAACCCAGCGTTTGGCGCGGGTAGAGACGAAAATGATTTTATCTTCCGGAGTATAAACTGGTTCGATGTCGTCATATTCTCCGGAAGTGATTTGACGTACATTCCGTCCGCCGCTGCTGTATGTTGTTTCGTATAAATGAAAATAATCGCTGCCGGTTTTTTTCCAAGAGAATAGAATTCTATCGCCGTCATAATGAACGCAGGTATCACGGACAACGCCTCGCGTGTCATCAATAAGTACCTCAACTTGTTTTGTTTCCAAATCGAGAACGCAAAGTTTTCCGCCTTGATTCGGGGCAGGCGGATTATCACCGACATGTTCCGTTGACGCATAATAACCGATATTTGCGTACCAATGTTCGCCGGTTTGTGTACGAGTCGTGAACACGATTTTCTTTATGCCGCTCATCGGAGCATTGTCGCCTTTGTTGAACTCGGCGAACAAGTTTGCTTCCGGTCTCGCGGTTATTACCAGCGGTTTGTTTTCCTTGCGGAGTGCAACATAGTCGTAGAGTATCCACGACGAGTTTTCCAGCACAATCGAAATAGTGTTTTCGCCTTGCTTTAATAATTCTGCGGAAATGCTGAATAACAGAGATGCGGGATTACCTTTTCTGCGTGGATTAAATACGACTTGGTCTGCGCCAACCGCCTTCGGTTTCTGTACCGGCAGTGCGGTTCCATTGACGCTAACCTTAATGTCGGGCTGCCGGTCAGCAATCGTTGCGCAGTATCCGATGACGAAACAATACGTACCGGCGGTGTTGACTTCCGCTAAATTGAATTTGATGTTAAACGGATAAATGCCGGTGCCGCCTGCCCAAACATCGAGTTTGGACGGATGAACAAATGCCCAATCGTCTTTCGGGTTTGACTTGCCGACCTCGTAGTTGATATTGTTCGGAAACTTTTTCGGATAGGCGGCATATCCTTCTTTGACAAGGGCAAACTCGGAACAAAAAGCGTCCGGTGTGCCGATGCAGAAGACGACATCTTTTTCGGTACCATTAGCGTAATTAGCGTAGGAACTTGTTCCTACTATAATTAAAACAGCAAAAAACAAAGCGGTTATCTGTTTCATTGGAATCTCCTGAAATGTGATAAACAATTTACGGCAAGCATAATTTTGACGGCAGAAAGCGGAAAGTCAATAGAGACGGCTTTCATTTTCCTTCGATTATATGCCGGACAAAATTAACATTCGGCGAATTGATTGATTGAATTTCCGATTGCCTAGCATACTGCTGCGCAATTTTTTCATGGGCAGGTGCGGCAAGTCCTTTCTGCATCTTGGCATTGATGAGTGTTGCCGCCAATTCGCCTTGACTTTTCAGTTGCGCAAGTTCCGTTAAGCCAAATTCGCTGCTGGCATCGCCGCCTTGTCCGCCGTTCGACATTTCCGAGTTCAGTAATTGCTGCAATGACAACGCAGCCGGTGAAAGCGTTAAAAAATCCGTTACCGAATTATTTGCCGTGTTGTTTGCAGGATTGTTTCCAGCAGCGTTGACTAACTGCTGAAGTTGCGGCGGCAAAGAATTCTGCGGAGTTCCCAGCATCTGCGAAAGCATCGGAAGCACGGAAGAGATGTCGTTCATTGCATATCCTCGTTTGTTTTTCGGAACAATAGGGATTTCGTTGAAGAACGTCAAGTTCATTTTCTACCGCAATTCTCATTCGGACAAATTATCCACGAAGAATCGGAGTCGATAAATTACTTCCGGCATCAACTCCTCCGGTACCGGCAGAAAAATGCCGTTAAACGCTTCGAGAATAAAATGTTCTCTTTGCGGAAGAAGCAGCACTCCGTTCTGACGTACATCATAGCGGTATATTTCGTGCCAGTTCATCCGGCGTCTAATAATCCCTCCAATAAGTACGCCATCCGCATTCAATTCGTACTGCACTGGAAAAAACATCGGCAACAGAGGCAGCAGGAACAGTGCAAATGCGGCGAGTGCCAGCAGAACCGAACCCGCTTTGAACCAAACAAATATGCTCACAATGATTGCCGTGAACAACAGAAATACCGCCGGCACTTTTCGGTCGAAAAGCATCCAAACGGTATAGATAAGCGTTTCTGGTTTAGCAGTACTCATTTTTATTTTCAATACGCTCCGCAGGCGGCATATTGTACCGGTATAACGGGCTGGTACGGGTCAACATTAGCAGTTAGTTTCGACACTGTTAATTCCGACACAGTCAATTTCGCCGCGGGGGAACGGGTCCGAAATTTCAATTCGCTGCGCAGAACCGGCGTACTTTTCGGTGCTTCGATTCCAAGCCGAACTTGTCCGTTGTTTAATCGCACCACCGTGATTGTCACGTCGTCTCCGATTTGAATCTGCTCGCCTTCTTTACGGGTTAATACTAACATGTTTCACCTCCTTGGTTGTCTGAATTTTTGAAAACTTTTTTGATTTTCTCAACACTTCTTAATACGAAGGAAAACCGCCGATGTTTCCAAAAAAACGGCAAAAAGGTGAATTTTTCTCAAGTTTTGTAAATTGCTTCATATTTACGGGGGACTTTCGTCTCCATCGTTATTTAACTTAAAGGGTGATATATCTGCTTTTCCCCGTGAGGATTACTCAACATGTTGCAAAATAACGCTTTACGTCAATCCAAAAACTTTGACGTACCGAAAGACGTACCAGAAACAGGCTGCAATGCGTTGAATACTGACGATATTCTACGGACGTACAGCGGGGCATCAAACACTAACTTGAAAACAAAGTCGTTCTTGAGCGGCAGCAGTAAAGGCACAACTGGTTTAATTTTTTCTTCAGCATAGCAACATTCTACCATATCCCACCGGAAAATGAAATGGTAAAAAATAAAAATCTAACGTTGTGAGTAACCCCGCCGCTTTTGAATTATGAAACTATCCTTTATCGAATTCTTCCCAGAGACCGTCCAAGCCGGCATCTTTCGGAGTACCGGCAAAGGCAACTACCCAATGTCGAAATTTAAGTTCGGAGTCCTTCGGCAGTTCCAACTTTTCGCCGGTCTGGAAAAAGTTGCACGGAGTCGGCGAGATATTGCCGTAATCGCGGGTGAACCAAGGACAATTTTCAAACTTCGGATGCGGTGCCTTCGAAGGACAAAAGACCGCTGCGCCTTCGACGATTTCCTCTTTCAGGTTTACTCTTCTGCCGTAGAAAGCGAGCCAGCGGGCGGGCTTACCGAGTGTCGCTTCCTGCCCTTGGTCGCCTTCGGAACTCAACAGGATACCGCCGCCGGTCGGCGCAATATCCGGTGCGCAGCGGATGCCGAACAAACCGTGATTTGTCTTCTCAACGGTGACATCGGTCAGCATCTTGACGTTGATTTCCGCTTCAAGCACATACCGGTTATTGTCAATCAAACGCAGTGTGAAACGGCGGTTGTCTTCGATGATTGCTTCGCCGTCCCTTTTCCAGAAACACTTATCGGCAATGACGGCACTAGTCGGAGTGATGAGGAATTGTCCGTTATCGTCTTTCGCAAACGAAGGACCTTCCGAAATGATTTGTCCCTTTGCCAAAGTATCCTGCCAGTAATTTCCGCCGTTGACTCGGTCGAGTCCGAAGAACACGCTGCGGTGATGAGGCCACGGCTTGCCGGATTCCGATGTCAGCGAAATACCGCTGGCGGGTCCAAGCAGCGGATAGAAGAACGGATATTTCTGCGACGGATGCGCCCGATAGGAAGTTAGAACGTTGTTGTTCTTGCGAATCCAAAGTTGATAAAGTTGATGATTGCCGTTTCCGATGTCGGGATAGCACGATATTCCTTCTTCGGGCAAACGGGGATTTTGTCCGCCGTTGTCGATTAAGTCCTTCATCGTGAGCGGTTTGTCCGCTTCTTGGGAGCAGGCAGGATTTAACAAAGCGGTACCGGCAAGTGCGGCAGTACCGGCGATTGAATTGCGTAGAAAATTTCTTCTGTTCATAAAAATAATCCTTGAAAGGCAAAACTTGAAAATGGAAACACTGCGCACATTTTCCGATATTGTCGAGGAGTTGTCAATAGTCCGACTACAAGTATTTAATCCGATACCCCGGCTGACAAACCGCCGAACAACAAGCCCTGACGCGAAAAA
>WRCR01000150.1 GCA_009783865.1 Planctomycetaceae bacterium
GAAAAAGTATCAAAAGAAGAAAAACTAAAATTGAATCTGAAGAAACATGAGGCAATACCGCTTTGGAACTATACCATTAAACCAATTTATAAAACACGGAAATAATTGATTTACTGTTGCTTATAATACAGGCTATTCTACAGTGCTGGATGATATTACATGGGAAACAGATACGACAGGAAGAACGGGCAATATCAAACGCAGTACGGATGGCGGTAAAACATGGAGTGTTGTTCAATCAAATATCATCGTAGGTATGGATGGTATTGTATTCGACCCGGTGAACAAGGGTACTGTATATGCCGGTACAATGGGCGGCGGTGTTTATCGTTCTATCGACGGCGGTATGACATGGAAACCGTTCAATAAAGGTATGCAGGTGCAGGAGCGCGATTTCAACGGTGTCCAATATCGCGGCATTCAGATTCAGCGGCTTATACTTGGTAAAGATAAAAGAACGCTGCTTGCGTTATTTGGCGGGACTGCCGGAGTTTATTGCCTTGACATCGGGAATAGTGATGCCATTTGGCAAGAAATTCCTCGTTCAGCAGATATGCTAACGATATTGGACATGGACAAGGCAGCAGATGGAACCCTGTATGCGGCACCGGGGACTCGCACGGCTGCTTCGGGTTGGGAAAATTTCAATGGAGCGCAGGTGCGCCCCGTCATAGTCGGCGGTGCATTTGTCAGCGAAGACAACGGTGCAAATTGGCGGCAGATATTTGACCCCCGTATCCCTGTCAAAGTGTTGCGAACTGCTTCTCATAATAAAAACATCATCTATCTCGGCGGCGGACACAAGATGTGGGTATCGCATAAGGGCAAAGATACAACGATAGATGACTGGGTGGAACTCACTGGGTTTCACTTTGCGAATCCTGATTTGATTGTGGAAGACCCGGTCAATCCGGCACGGATTTACGTAACAACATGGGGAGGCGGGACATGGAGCGTGCTGCTTCCTGATAAATAGACATGTTCTGAAACTCCAAAACCGTCATTCCCGCGAAAGCGGAAATCTAGACGTAAAAGGTTATACCTGTTCCTCTGGATTCCTACCTACGCAGAAATGTCGGTTCCCGAACAACTCTAATAAATCACTACGTTTCAATTTACAGTGAAATATAGTACACTGTACCTTCGTTAATTCACACATTTTACCATCGAAAATGCCATGAAAAAAATCGCTTGCCTCGCTGTTTGCACTGCCTTACTGTTCACCGTTTGCTTACAAGCAGCGGAAATATCTGCAAAAGCCGAACAGCGCAAAATTTATTCTGTCGGACCCGGAGGCGGCGGCGCGCTTTACAATACTAAAATAAATCCGCAGGACAGCAATAACATTTTTATTGTCTGCGACATGGGTTCAGTTTTCTATACCAAAGACGGCAAAAGTTTTCATAATCCCAAGTTAAATGTTTGCGTTTCCCGCCCGCCGCAGTTTTTCTTTAATCCGCATGACAAGAATGTTGTTTATGCAGCAAGCGACAACATCGTCAACGTCTCTCATGATAAAGGCGAAACATGGAACTATTTCTTTCCGCAGCCGGACGACATCGCCGGTGTAACCAACGACGGCGGCTGGGTCAGAGCAATAGTAAAATCCGGCGGTGTATTTGCGGTATCAGATGTTATCTGCGTTTATGTACATCCGACAGAACCAGATACCGTCTTCGTCTTTGCCAGAGGCGGCGGATACGGTGCCGGATTCGGTTCTTACGTTGACTTTCAAAACGTACCGTATCGGGAAAATCCGGAGATTTACGTAACACGAAACGGCGGAAAGACATGGCAAGTGTTCAACAAGACAACAATTCCCGGCGGAAGAATTACCAGCGGCGACTCCGGCGGTTTTACCCGCGCGGACGGTACACAGAAAATAAACGGAGACGGTGGCGGTGCCTTGCGGTTTCATCAAGCCGAGATGATTGTTTTCAAGAATGAACTGCACCTCTTGAGTGCGCACGGTTATTTCAGATTCGCCGAAAAAACCGGTGAACTACTCGGTCATAACATCTACCGAAATTCCGCCGGTCAGTTTGTAATGAGCAAAGACGGCAAAACGCTCACCGCTTATCAGATTATTACCCGAGATGATGTTGATGACCGTTACAATAATGTTGCCGAGCATCGCAAGTTTCCCGGCTATGTTTCTATGGGACTTGCTTCTCATACTCATCTTTATCCGCGGCATATATTCAAGACCACTGACGGAGGAAAAACGTTAACTTTAGTGTCCGGTAATTTTGCATAGGACTTGGTTTATACCTTTCATGGCATGAACAAAAAAATGAACAACATTACGGTCAGTAATAACGAACTAGGATATGTCAACCTCAAAGATATTTCTGTATCCGATGACGGCACGCTTTGTGTACTTTTCAGTGCTATCGGCAGAAACAGTAATGAAAAGAACGTATCGAGCGGATGGTATTCCAGTGCCGCTCAAACAACAGACGGCGGACAGACGTGGAAATGGATACAGGACGGCAATCATCGTTTTGTTAAATCATCGGTACAATTTCCCGCCGGTATTTATCACATGCACTCGGACGGTTTCGGACATAATCAATCCGGTATCGGCGTATCAAAATCCAACCCGAAGCACATCATTATTACGGGTTCCTATAGTGCCAACGAAACAAGAGACGGCGGATTAACATGGCGGGATATGTCCGCGACCCAAACCGTCATTAATGAAAAATACTTTTTTTCAACTACCGGAATTGAACCCGCAGGACAGATGACGTTAGCGATAAATCCTTTCAACAAACAGCATCACATGGCAGGGTGGACTGACATCGGTATGTGGGAAAGTTTCGACGGAGGAAAATCATGGACAAGACGAAACGATGTCGGCGGCGGAAATACCAGCGCGATTGCCTTCGACCCGCACAATAAAAACGTTGTGCTTGCGGCTTTTCCGAATCGGCAGCGTGATGCTATGCGGGGAAATTCACCAACCGGATATAAATCGGCGGCATGTTCGTGCAACTGGGAATTGCCCTGCGAACATGACGGCAGAACCGGTGTGATAAGACACAGTATAAACGGCGGAGAAACATGGGAAGACACCGCATCGAATATTGTTGTCGGCATTGACGGCATTATTTTTCATCCGGCGAAAAAGGGCGTTGTCTTCGCTTCAACAATGGGCGGCGGTGTTTATCGGTCTATCGACGGCGGCATAACATGGAAACCGTTTAACAATGGTATGTCGATGCAAACGCGTGCCTTCGGCGGTGCGCAATACCGTGGAATTCAGATTCAACGGCTAATACTTGGTAAAGATAAAAGAACGCTGCTTGCGCTGCTTGGCGGTGACGCTTCGGCTGCAACGAGTATCACCCAAGTATATTCTCTTGATATTAACGGCAATGCAACTGCGTGGAAAGAAATCGAGCGTCCTAATTCGGAAACCATTGGTCCGATTTTTGATATGGACAAGACGGCGAAGGGTATTCTTTATGCAGCACCGATGTCACGTTCCGGTGCGCGTTCTGCATCTACCGGCTGGCATGAGTTTAACGGTGCCAAAATACGACATGTGATAAACGGCGGTGCGTTTATCAGCGAAGACAACGGCAAAAGTTGGCGGCAAATCTTTGACCCCCGTATTGACGTTAAAGTATTGCGTGCTGATTCCCGCCGTGAAAACGTTATCTATCTCGGCGGCGGACAAAAAATGTGGGTTTCGTATAAAGGCAAAGATACAACGCTTGCTGACTGGAAGGAAATCCCGGGGTTTTATTTTGCGAATCCTGACCTCATTGTGGAAGACACCGCTGATTCAACACGGATT
The DNA here is from genome assembly GCA_009783865.1 of Planctomycetaceae bacterium. GTDB lineage: Bacteria > Planctomycetota > Planctomycetia > Pirellulales > Thermoguttaceae > WRKP01. The sequence goes on from WRCR01000150.1 coordinate 3,806, forward strand.
TATGTGACGACTTGGGGCGGCGGAACATGGTGCGTGCAATAATCAGAGCCGCGATAATCCGATTGCGCACAACAACCAATTATCTTTCACCCTTTGTATTTAAAATCTTCAAAAGTTCCGAAGGTGCAACAAAACGAACACCTTCCGCCTTAAGAAATTCAATGGTCTTAAAAAAATTTTCCCACTTGGTTTCGGTCTCCCACTGGGCGGGATGACCTTGTATGAAGAAATACTCCATGCTATCTTTTTGGGCTTCATACGCTTTCTTGAAATTGTCGAAAACCGGATTGCCGACAGGAAATTCGAAATTGATGCGATTTCTAAACACGAACCCTTTATAGTGTTCTGTCTTCAGCGGAAATCCAAAAGTCATAAGGATTTGCGGCATTTGCGCAAGAGCGCGGTCAGTATCCGTATTTGCGCCGCTCCAATGCGGTCCCCAAACCGGAAAGTCGAGACCTAATTTCTCCTTGGCAAGACGGTCGGTCGTGCACAGAGAGTACAACTGCTCGTCATAACTGCGAAGGAACTCGTCAACAGCATGTTGCGGCTCGAAGGTTCCATCAGGGTTTCGCTTGCGAAAGTGGAAGCCGTGGTTCCAAAATTCAATGGTTCCACGCTTCGCCCTATCGGTAATCCATTTGAAATAAGCCGGATTATCTTCGACAAGCGAATAACCGATGACTCCGAAAGAGCCCTTAATCTTGTTGCCTTCAAGATAATCAGCCATACGCTGCCAGCGACCGGAAACTACCTGCCCTCCGGTGCCTGCTGCCACGTCGTCAAATTTCAAAACGACAAGTTTGGAGCGGGTATCTTCACCAACAACGTTTCCGCGAAACATGATGGACGGTTCCATCACGATGTTCAATTCTTTCGGCGTTTTCGCAAAGAGCATTTCATCTGCCGCGATTCTTTTCTCTGTTTTCCAATACACGACGTTTGCCGAATCACTCGGCTCGGGGTCGACGCAAACGAAATTCCTGCCGTTTTTTGTGAAGCCGGGTTTTTCGGCTTCGAGCAAAATCCCCATGCAATCGGAATTTCCCAATGGAGCCAGTTTACGCACCAAGTGACTGCTGGCGAGCTCTGCCGGGTTGAAACGAAGCAGGAATTTCCCTTCGGCATCTGCCATTGTTGTCATCGTTAGTGGACCGCCGCCGCCCGTGTAAACTCGGAAGCCAACAAGAATATCGTTGCGCTGAACGGTAACTTTTGCCTGTTCAAGCGGTTTGCCGTTTTCGTCGCGAACAGTTCCTGAAACGACAAACGGCCAACGTGTATTGATTTCCTCCGCCGTGTGCGGTCGTGCGCGGAGTTTGGTAACGATTTTTACATCGTCGCCTCCGGTAATCGTTACCTCATATTTTTCTTCCGGCGTATACACGGGATCGCCGGGTTGCCAGGAACTATAGTGTGGTGTAATTTCGTACCGACCGGATAACAAAAATTCGTAAACCATCGGCAACCCAGGTGCCAGGTCCAACCATTCTGGAAAAATATTGGGGGGAACAGATGCACTCGTAAGATACGCCCCTGCTCCGTCGACGCGTTTGCCCGTTTCGACATCGACAAAGGAGACACAGAGTGTGCCGCTGGGAACCGGGCAGACCGTGATTTTTCGTTCCTTGGCGGTTTCATCAAATGTGATCGGTGACGAGAAGACAACGGCGGACTTTTTTTTGGATATCCCTATCCCCATCGCCAGGCGGTAGGTCCCCTTCGCAAGTCTGCGAAGACACAATATGTCTTTTTCCCAATCGGTTGTAGAATAACCTTGCCTATCATCGCTTTCACACCAAAGTGTTCTGTCTGCTGGATCGGTAAAGAAACGTATGTTGACATCTGGTACCTGATTCACTTGCCGGTAAAGCATCGTCTGAGCGAACACTATCTGAAACGGTTTGTCGTCAGATCCGAGTAACTCAACGAGCAGCGAATAATCGTGTCCGAACCGTTGTGCCAAGAGCGGCAAGCCGATACGGGGATAATCAAAGTCCCATAGAATGGGGCTTTTGGTAGTTCCGTAGAACTCCATCGCGGCAATTTTTCCTTGATCGTCCACAGCGACCCGAAAGGGAAACGCCGTGTTTTTGAACCGCAGCGCGGACTCCCAAATCGGTCCGCCGGGCGATTCCTTTCGTTGCGGTGTATCTACACCTTGGTATTCCCCGGCAGCAACATGTTTTGCCGCGTAGAAGATTGACGACCACGGGTCTACATCGTATACATCGTCTTTATCACGTGCTCGTCCTGGAAACCACTCCTTTTGCATGTTGTTGTCGCACAGTTCTGAGATTTTTTCGTAGTGCCCCGCTTCGAAATGTTCAAAGAATGCCGCAACGGCGGCATCCGGCGTGTTCCGGGCAAACGCCCAACCGGCGAAAACAAATAACACCGTCAAGACAGCGGCAACGAGGAAACGAGTACGTATTGTCATTTTGCACGAGGGAAAGAGGGAACTTCCTGTCCATTGACGGAATTCTATCGTACAGCGGACACAAAGACAAGCCGACAAAACACTCCGGGGGTGTAAAAGTTTTCTACCTGTTTACGTGCCGTGTGTGGTATTTTTGGTATTAAAGCGGCTCTTTTCCCGCTGCTCAAAGCGGCACTTTATGCTATTGCCAAGAAAAATAAATCGGTTAGAATTTACGTGTTATGCTATCCAGTAAAGAATGTAGAGATTCATTAAACATTTTTATAATGTCAGAAAATCAACCGAATAATTCCCCGCAATCCAAATCGAGAAATCTCGGCGATATACTTCAGGAATTCGGACATCACTGCACCCTGATGCAGGACGAAATCGGTAAAGTCATAATCGGGCAGAAACCTGTCATCCGGCAACTGCTGGCGGCAGTATTCACACGGGGACATTGTCTCCTAGAAGGCGTTCCCGGTCTTGCGAAGACCCTGCTGGTCAGCACCGTTTCACGAATTCTGGACGTACAATTCAAGCGGATACAATTCACGCCGGACTTAATGCCGTCTGACATCATCGGAACAACAGTTCTCGACGAAGACGAAAACGGACGCAGAAGTTTTCGGTTCGTTCAAGGTCCCGTTTTCACTAACATTTTGCTTGCCGATGAAATCAACCGCACTCCGCCGAAAACACAGGCGGCTCTCTTGCAGGCAATGCAGGAACGGGAAATAACCGCCGGTCAGACGACTTATCAACTGCCCGACCCTTTCCTGACGATTGCAACACAAAATCCGATTGAGCAGGAAGGAACATATCCGCTGCCGGAGGCGCAACTTGACCGCTTTATGTTCAACATTAAAATCAATTATCCTTCATTGGAAGAAGAAGAACGGATATTAGCATCTACCACCCGCGGCGAAAAAACGGAAGTCCGAAAAATCCTGAACGGAAAACTCATCGTCAACCTTCAAAAACTGGTAGGCAGCATTGCGGTTAGTCAGTATATTATTCAATATGTTGCCCGATTGGTGCGCTCAACCCGCCCTTCAGATGAGTTTGCCCCGAAATTTATCAAGGATTTTGCCGACTGGGGAGCGGGTCCCCGAGCGGGACAATATCTGATTCACGGCGGAAAAGCACTAGCGGCAATGGACGGGCGGTTTTCGGTTTCGGTTAACGACATTAAGGAATGTACGATTCCGGTACTGCGGCACAGAATCAGCACTAATTTTCAAGCACAGGCGGAAGGAATGACCAACGAAGCGATAATTGAACACCTGATTGCCGAAATTCCGACTCCGCCGATAGAAAAATTCGAGAAAAAATAATTTTCCGGCATTTTTTTCGGCAATACTTGTAATAATTTTTCCGGCTGTTATAATTCTGATAGTACTGTTTATATTAGTTTTTACCCCCTATCCAATTTTTCAGGTATGAAAGAAAAAAACATGAAAATTACCAGTAACAGAAAACAGTTTTCTGATTCGTTCCAAATTGCCGCCGCCGTTGCTGCTGCCCGCGATGTCAGACCGATTTTGCAAAACGTGAAACTCACTGCGAAAAAGGACGAAGTCCTGCTTCAAGCAACCGATACCGAGGTCGGAATCCGCGTCGCTCTTGATTTTTGCGAAGTTAACAAAGCCGGCGAGACGATTTTAGTCACAAAGGACTTCCGGCAAATACTTCAAATGAGTATTTCCGAAGAGATTTCTATCGAAAACGTCAAGGAAAAAGTAACAATTTCAGGTGTCGGCGGCGACGAGAGTTGGACTTACATGGTTCAGCCGGCAGATGAATTTCCCGATGTCGAGGAATTCAAGGGAGAAGCGTATCACGAAATTTCTGCTTCGGTTTTGTCGCAGTTAATTCGCCGGACGGCTTACGCAACAGACCCCGACAGTCACCGTTATGCTTTGGGCGGCGTGCTGATTGAATTCACCGATGACACAATCACGGCTGTTGCTACCGACGGACGCAGAATGTCTGTACAGGACGGCGGAGCGGAAAAATTCGGCGACCACAAAGTTGAAACAGCGATTTTGCCGAGACGTGCGTTTGAATTGATTGGGAAAATGCTGGACAAAGACGAAGAAACCGTGAAAATTACGGTCACGGAAAACCTTGCCCAGTTCCAGTACAAGAACAAGACGTTTTTTACGCGTCAACTCGAA
>WRCR01000151.1 GCA_009783865.1 Planctomycetaceae bacterium
AAGACCTGGTCGGTGTCCGAGTCCTTTGATGCCTTGTTCCGCTGCCCGATTTAATTGTGCTAAACACAGCACCGGAACTTTTAATTCGCGGGCAAGAATTTTCAATCGGCGTGTGATTTTCGCTACCTGTTCCTGTCTTTGGTCTTTGGGTTCATCCGGTGCAACTAACCCCAAATAATCGATAACTACCAACTGCAAATCATGCTGATTTTTCAGCCGCCGCGCAACCGCCGTTATGTCGCTGACAGAGCGGTTCGGCGTATCATCGATGTGAAGCGGTACATGCATCAACTCATTTGCAAAATCCGTAAATCGAATCTTTTCGTCGGTTGACAAAATGTTTCGGCGTATTTTGTTACCGTTAATTCCTCCGCGTGAACATATTAAACGCAGCGCGAGTTCCATTTTCGACATTTCCAAACTGACAAACAACACCGGCTTCCTATTATCAATCGCAATATGTTCTACGATGTTGAGAGCAAGAGCCGTCTTTCCCATACTTGGACGCGCTGCGAGAATAATCAATTCATTAGGATGCATCCCGTCAATGAGTTCATCGAGTTTATGAAAACCGGTTTCAACGCCGTCTGTCTTTCCCTGTAGTTTCAATTCAAAATAACGCGTTGCGTCTTTTACGGCTTCAGACAGCATTGAAACTTGATTCGTCGTTTGACTTTCACAAAGGTCAAACATTTTTTGGGCAGCCCGGTCAAGAATCACTTTCAAGTCAACGTCGGGAGCATAAGCGTCATGTACGATGCCGAGACCTTCGTTTATCAAATTCCGCAATATGGCTTTTTTCCGAACTATCTTAGCGTAATAATCGTAATGCGTTGCGCTGTACACCGATTTTAGCATTTCCATAACATAGCCAACACCGCCGGTTGCTTCGAGTTCACCTTTGCTTTTAAGCCGGTCAACAAGCAAAACAGGGTCCATTCCGATACCGTCGTTACGCATTTCGATAATCTCGGCATAAATTCTGCCGTGGGCATCGGAAAAAAAGTCCTCTTTTTTGACTTGCGGGATGATTTCATCGCACAATTTAGAGTTGATATACAGCGAACCGAGAAGATTTTTTTCTGCATCAACATCGTGCGGCGGAATATGTTCTATGCCGGAAAGACCGGAAACGGTATTTCCAGTTTGGGTTCGTTTTTTAGGAGGGGTTTTTGCCATCGGTTCACCTTGTTCGTTTCATCATTGAAATCCGTAGTCCGCGGTCTGCTTCCGCTTTCTTTTTAGCGGCGCGTTTATCGAAATCCTGTTTTCCTTTGCATAAACCCATTAGTACTTTTGCTTTACCTGATTTGAAGTACAGCCGCAGCGGAACTAGAGTCAGTCCTTTTTCATAAGCCCGTTTTGCGAAGCGTTCAATTTCCCGCCGGTGCAGCAGCAGTTTTCTTTCGCGTTTGGGTTTGTGATTAAACCGGTTTGCTTCGGTATATTCGGGAATATCGCAGCCGATGAGAAACACTTCGCCGCCGCGCATTTTTCCGTATGCTTCCGACAAACTTGCTGCGCCGTTTCTCAAACTTTTGACTTCGCTGCCGACGAGAATGATGCCGCATTCAAGCGTATCGATTACGTTGTAGTCGTGGCGTGCTTTCCGGTTTTCGGAAACCACCCGCTCATTGGGGTTTGCGCTGGATTTTTTCTTTTTTTTACCGCCCATTTGATAGTATTATGGATTTTATGTCTTAACATTGCTGTCGTACATTTTAACCGAAATACCGGCGATTCATACCAGGGGTACCGCATCACCTTCAAAGCCAGCCCGCACCTATCTGCGAATTAAAATCTGCTCTTGACAAAATTTAATTCGCCCTAACACATCCCGGCAAATCAATTGATAATTATCCCGCAAGACACATAATAGAATGATACAAAAACCTAACCGTCTTCAATCATTTCACGGAACTCATTTTCATAAACGATTCTTATACCGAGTTTCTGCGCCTTCGCTAATTTGCTGCCGGGGTCGCTGCCGACTAACACAAACGAGGTCTTCGCCGATACACTCGATGACGCTTTGCCGCCGTGCTTTGCAATAACGTCTTCAATTTCATGCCGTTTGAAATTCACCAGCGCACCGGTTACGACTATCGTCAGTCCCGCAAGCGCGCCGGTTTTATCGGCGGTTATTACCGCCGGCTCGTATTTTTGACTTAAATCCGGTGCTTCCGGTTGATTAAAAAATGTGAGCAATTCATCAAGCATTTCCTTTTCGCTTCGGAAAAATTCAACAATACTTCGTGCCGTTATTTCACCAATGTTTTCAATATCAGCGAGTTCCGTCTCTGCTGCCTTGCGAAGTTTTTCAAACGTGCCGAAGTAATTTGCTAAATCCCTCGCCGTGCTTGTACCAACATTCGGAATACTCAATGCGTTGATGAAGAACCGCAACTCTTTGTTCTTGCTCGCTTCGATTGAATCAAACAATCTCGCCGCATACTTTTCTCCAAGACGTTCAATCTTCGTGAGTTCCGCTTTCCTGTCTTTGAGACGATATAAATCGGGCAGCGTTCTGACAAGACCGGTTTCGACAATCTTTTCGGCAATATAACCGCCGAGACCGCCAATGTCCATTGCGTTTCGATTTGCGAAATACCGCAGTTTTTCCTTGAACCGCGCCGTACATTGCGGATTATTGCAGCGGATATACACCGTATCAGCGTCTTTCGACAGCGGAGAATTGCAGGCAGGACATTGCGCCGGAAAAACGAATTTCCGGCTGTCGTCCTTACTGTGTGAAACAACTCTAACGACATGCGGAATGATTTTGCCTGCCTTTTCCACAACTACAGTGTCGCCGATGCGTATGTCTTTGCGCTCAATCTCTTCGGCGTTATGCAAACTTGCCCGCGATACCGTTGTACCGGCAATATCAACCGGTTCGAGTTCCGCAACCGGCGTGATAGTTCCGTTCTTTCCGACTTGCACGACAATGTTCAGCAACTTCGTTTCCGCTTCATATTTCTCAACCTTATATGCGGTCATCCATCGCGGATGATGTCCCGTCGCTCCAAGTGCTTTGCGAATCGCAAAACTGTCCGCTTTCAAAACGAGTCCGTCTATTTCAAAATCCAGTTCGGACAGAAAATTATCTTCTTCGCCGTAAAGTGACTCGCAGTAATTCACCGCATCGGCAAAGGTATCAAAACGTTTTGTATGCGGCGCAAGCGGAATACCGCAGGACTTCAATTCCTGCAAGAAATCCCAGTGTGTCTGCGCCGTTATTCCTTCTTCGGAACCGATGCTGTGAGCAAAGAAATGAAGTTTGCGCCGCTTTCGTTCATCGAGAATCTTCTGCCGTTTCTTTCCTTTTTCTTCGTCAGGATTTTTCATCGAAATCGTTCCCGATGTAACATTCCGGGCGTTTTTATAAACGTCTTCGCCGTCAGCAATTTGCTGTTCATTCAGAATCGTCAGGTCGGAGTTGAGCATATAGACCTCGCCGCGGACTTCAAGGAGAGACGGCAGAGAAGAGACTACAGACGGCAGACGGCAGACGGCAGAAGAGGGCGGATGGAGTTGTTTTGGAATATCGACTACCATGTCGAGGTTGTACGTGATGTCGTTTCCGATGAGTCCGTTGCCTCGTGTGACACCCCGGACGAGTTTTCCGTTTTCGTAAATCAAGGAAAGCGAAACGCCGTCAATTTTTAATTCAACGACCCACTTGCAAGGTTCGCCGCTGCGGTCTTTGAGAATCCGCTCTACTTTGTTGCCGAAATCGAGGAGTTCGCCGGTGCTGTACACGTTGTCGATTGACAGCATCGGAATCGAATGAGCGACTTCACCCTGTTTCAATTCCGGTGAAAACAGATTGCTGCCGACCAGCTGCGTGGGACTATCCGCCGGAGGTTCACCGCTTTCGGCTTCCAGCCGTTTTAGTTCATTGAAAAGTTTGTCGTATTCCGTATCAGAAATAGCGGGACTTCCCAGCCGATACAGCCAGTCGTATTCACGGAGTTGGTCACGGAGTTGGTCGATGTTGGTCATGGCAGGAGTTGATGGTTCAGAAAATTTACTGCGTCACAACACCGACACCGATAAGTTGAGTGTCGCGTGTGATTTCAAGAAAAGATAATACCACAAGTCCCGGTATATTGGTACTAGTCATGTGTTTTAACGCAGTTCGAATTCGCGGGTCTACTACTACTATCGCCGGCAAATTATACTGCGTCAACTTGTCCAGTTCCGCAAGTATTTTCTTGCAAAGATGGTCTGTTGCACCGGGAGACAATCGGAAAAACAAGCCGCTTTCAGTGTGTTCAAAACCGGCGCGGACCTGATTTTCAAGTTCAGGGTCAAGTGTAATAACATGCATCACATTATCGGTATTGCGGTATCTCGTGCAGATGGTTCTTGCAAGACGTATTCTCACCCAGCCGGAGAGCAAAATCGGGTCTTTCGTCTGTTTGCCGTGTTCGCCGAGTACTTCCAGTATCGTTCCGAGTTGCTTGATTGGAACCTGTTCCTGCAACAATAACTGCAAGACCTTCTGAACTTCTCCCACCGACATTATACCCGGAATCAATTCGCTGACGGCAGCGGGTGCGAACTTCGTCAATTCGTCAATGAGTTGCTGCGTTCCGTCTCTGGTGAGAATCTCATCGGCATACTTGCGGATTGTTTCGAGCAGATGCGTGATAATAACTGCATTGGGTTCAACAACGGTATACCCGAAAATCTCTGCTTGTTCTCTCGTCGCTTCATCAATCCAGAGTGCTGGAGAACCATAAGCGGGGTCGGTTGTTTCAATTCCTTGAACGGCTCCTGCCGCTGCACCTTGGGTGTCCATCGCAAGATACATATCGGGATGCACCATTCCGCCTGCGACCGGCTGACCGGCAATCTTGAAACGGTACTGCAACTCGGTCAACTGGAAAGAATCCCGAATCCGAACCTTCGGAAGAATAATGCCGATTTCCGATGCAACTTCATTGCGGAGCCGATGAATTCTTTCGAGCAAATCGCCGCCGCGGGCAGGGTCAGCAAGCGGAATCAAACCGACTCCGATTTCCAACTCCATTGCGTCAATCTTCAGATAATCCTCGACTTGCTCATCCGGTTTCTGGTTTTTCCTTTCTTCCTCTTCTTGCTGCTGCGTCTCGATTGCCTTCTCTTTCTTTGTTTTGCGTCCTATTATCAGAGCAATTCCGATAGAGGACGCCGCCATCGTCCAAAGCGGAAATGCCGGCAAGTCAGTCAGTGTCAATACAAACAGGAAAAATGCCGTCAAGAACAAAACGACAGGGCGCGAAGCCATCTGTCCGACAAACTGTTCCGGCAGATTAACGGGGGTATTGCTTCGGGTGACCAGCAAGCCGGCAGCGAGAGAAATTAACAGAGCCGGCACTTGAGTCACCAAACCGTCCCCGATAGTCAATTTTGTGAAAACATACAGCGCGTCTTGGAAGGTCATGCCGTACATCACAATACCGATGAACAGACCGGCACATATATTGATTATCGTGATGATAATACCGGCGATGGCATCTCCGCGGACAAACTTGCTTGCGCCGTCCATAGCCCCGTGAAAGTCGGCTTCCTGCGCAATTTCTTCACGGCGGACTTTCGCTTCGGCTTCGTTAATCAGACCGGCGTTCAAGTCGGCGTCGATTGCCATCTGTTTGCCCGGCATTGCGTCCAAGGTAAATCGGGCGGCAACTTCGGCAACCCGAGTCGCACCTTTTGTGATGACAATGAATTGTATAATAAAGATAATGACGAATATGATAAAACCGACAACGATGCTGTCGCCGGAAATAAATGAAGCGAAACTTAAAATAACTTTTCCTGCTGCTTCTTCGCCGTATTCTCCTGCTCTGGATAAAATCAGGCGGGTAGTGGCGATACTCAAAACCAGCCGAAAGAGAGTCGTTGTCAAAAGAACGGTTGGAAAAATACTGAAGTCCAGCGGACGCTTGACAAACAGCGTGGTCATCAGAATTATCAATCCGATTGCAATGTTTGCGGACAGGAGTATATCAATTATGTCGGTCGGCAGCGGCACGAAGATAATAATAATGCAGGCGGCGATACACAGCGGCAGAATCAGACCGGTGATTTGCCCAACTTTGATTGATTTATTGATTTTCGTAAATAATTCCTGCATTACTGCGGAGTGTAAGAAAAATCGGAAAATTTTTCCAGAGCAGAATTTCGAATGTCTTATTTAGCCGATACTCCGGCGGACGGAGGGACAATACTCAGAGAGCGGCGGGTGAAAAGTTGCCGAGAAAAGAGTTGCCTCACTTGTTTTACACCGCTAAAGTTAGTAGAATTCAGTCAGTATTCGGATTTTCTTAAATTGATTTGAACAGGATATATGGACATTATAGGCACCATTACCGGTATTCCTTATAAACCGCTGCTCTGCAAACCACTTAAAGAAATTAACTTTGCTGATTTCGATGTAAATGCCGCTCCGTCTGCCTGTCTTGTCAAAGATGGACGTTTTCAGTTTGCCATATCAAAATGGGTATCGCCGAAACGTACCCGCCCTTACCCTTTTGAACGGATCTATGATACCCTGAACATTGCCGCCAAAATTACCATTATTCCAATTGTCAAAGATGAAGGAATTGACGGAGACCGTGATTATATCCAATGGGACACCGTCTCGTTGATGTCGTTATTGAACGTTTTTGTTATCTGCGCTTATTATGATTCGGCGGTAGTTAATTCCCGCAATACGGATAAGAAAAAAATTACGAAACAGCGTTTTGACAATTCTTACATTGTCGGCAAAATCGAAGAAATTAAGAAGTATCACAGTTCGGCATTACATTGGAACTTGAACGAACTACAAAACATTCATTCCGTTATTAGTAAAGTAAAGTCCGCTTATAAAAAAATTGAAAAACAAACATGTATACCATTGCATAATGCCGAAGGAATTGATGTTTTTGCTCAACAGATAGGACAAGACGTTTCTACATTTATGCAGTTTTCACGCGGTAAATCCGAAAAAGCACAAGCACGGGAAATAGTCACCGTTCAGCCGAAAGAACATCTTCAAACGCAAACGAAAGCAAAAATTACGATAACAAATTATCTAGGCGGTCAGTATTTTCTAACAGCAGACGAAGCTTGTTATAAGGATGGTACCCTTACTCTAATTGAAAGCAAGCACACGAAAAGCGGATGGATTCCAAGCGTTGGCGATATTAAGGATGGATTGTTGAAAATGATACTATTTAGCAACTTGACCAATGTCAAAATCAATGGATTACCGACACGTCTCTGCCCGATGGTACGCCTCACTTCGCCAAGAATAAAAAAATCTATCGCGGTATGCCGCAATCTTGACGAGGCAGAATTACATCAGTTTATACAAAATAGTGCAATACCGGCAAGGTATCAAAAGATAATTCGATTATTGTTTAATGAAGCACTTCAAAATAAATTTTCCTTAATAATTGAGGGTTCCCAATGATAAAAAGTCCCTTGCGTTATCCCGGAGGAAAAAGCCGGGCAGCGGAGTTAATCGCTTCGCTGTTTCCCGATTATGAAGAGTTTCGTGAACCGTTTTTGGGCGGAGGGTCGGTACTGCTCTATGCAAAGCAATTCGCACCGGATAAACAGTACTGGGGTAATGATATTTATCCAGAACTTTTCAAATTTTGGGAACAAGCGCAAAGCAACATCGAAGTTTTGTTACAGAAAATTTATGAATGGCGGAAAATTTACACTGTCGGCAAAGAATTACATCGTTTTCTTAATCAAAACATTTCCCGGTTTAACGATTTGGAAAAGGCGGCGGCATTTTTTGTTTATAACCGCATTACTTTTTCAGGAACGAGTTTGAGCGGCGGCTTCAGCGAAGGAGCGTTTTCGCTGCGGTTCACAGAGAGCAGTATTCAGCGGTTGATTCCCTTTTCGCAAGTTATTCAAGACATTAAATTGACAAATGATGATTACGTAAAAGCGGTAGAACATGACGGAGACAACGTTTTTTTGTTTCTTGACCCGCCGTATTATTCTGCAACGAAATCGGCATTGTACGGAAAAAACGGACACTTGCATAAAGCATTTGATCATAACAAATTTGCAGAGGTCATGAAACGCTGCCGTCATAAATGGTTAATCACTTATGATGACAGCCGCTATGTGCGCAATTTATTTTCATTTGCCAACATTATTCCTTGGAATTTGACGTATGGAATGAGAAATGTTACGAAACATTCTGACCAGAACGGCAAGGAAATATTCGTGTCGAACTATTTGGAATCACTGCCGGGACAGCAGCAAATGGAATTTTGTCGGAGTATCGGCTAAATGTTGTTTACCGCCGCTTCACGGATTTTAATAATCCGTTTCAAAAATCCTTCGAGGTTGTCAAGCAGTATCATGTTGGGACCATCACTCGGCGATTTTTCCGGTTCAGGATG
>WRCR01000152.1 GCA_009783865.1 Planctomycetaceae bacterium
CCATGAATGAAAACATTGCGGAGAAACTGTTTCTTCAACTGCCCGCTGCTGTCAGTATTCAATTTGAACAGGCGCAGCACCGGAACGGCTGTGTACCAAAGATGTCCCATTGCCGCCTTTGCCCGCTCAATCGTCTTTGAATTCAATTCCCAAAACGCTTGAATCCAGAAAGGACCGCGGACAAGCAGCGTCAAGCGGTCTTCTTTGTCTGCTCCTTGCAGCGAGGTTTTCATTTCACGCCGAATCGGGACTATTTTTTCCTTTTGGTCTTTGTCAGGGGCAACCCCCGGTTCACGTTTTTTCGGCTTTTTTCTCTCCGGTTTTGGTTCTCGTGCTGCTTCAATCAAAAATTCAGTGACCATGTCGTTGCCGGTCTTCGAACGTGCTTTGGAACAAATGGCCCGCACAAGGTCGGCTTTTTTCATTTCATGCCAGCCCATGACTCCCAGTTTTTTTGCGAGCGCGCCAAGTCGTTTCACGCCAAGCCCATTCAATTCATTCGCACTGACCACAATATTCTCCGATTTGCGTCTTTTGTAATGTATCTTTGAAAAACAGTTAAAAATTCACGAAATACAATTACCCAGGTGAAATTCTACCACAAAAATCGAAAAACGCAATGGACTGGAGTGAAAAACCGGAATAATTTTCCATATTTTTCCTCTGTTCCCCCATTTATTCCGAATCTTCTGCCTAGAGTGTATTGGGGAGTGTATTAAAAATCAGTGTGAACGGTTGTATTTTTTCGGCGTTTTCGATATATTACTGAAATCTTATACTAACAATCACACGTTAGCGTCACACGAAAATTACGAAAAAATTGATTATTCAAATCCTCCAAGAGGGCAATGCCCGGTTTGTTGCCGGTGAACAGGGGAAAGCCCGCGAGTACCTAGTCCGTGTTCGGGAAACCAGCGAGAAGGGGCAGTTTCCGATAGCGGCTATTCTCTCGTGCAGTGATTCCAGAGTTCCGCCGGAAATCATTTTCGACCAGGGCATCGGCGATATTTTTTCCGTCCGCATTGCCGGCAATGTGTGTTGTGACTCCCAATTGGGGGCGATAGAATTCGGGGTAAAAAACCTTGGAATAACGCTTTGCGTCGTCTTGGGGCACACAAAATGCAATGCGGTCGCCGCCGTATGCAATGGTCAGGAACTCGGTGAGAACATCCAAACAATCACAGCACAGATTAAACCCGCATTTGAGCGGACAAAAGCGGCGACGGGCAAGACCGGTGAGGAAATCGTTGAAGAATGTATTAAGGAAAATATATTCGTACAGATTGAGACCATACTCACGAAAAGCGGATTTCTCCGTGAACAGGTTCGCAGCAGCAACTTGTTAATCGTCGGAGCGGTATATGACCTTGACACAGGTGTTGTGACATTCCTCGGACCGCACCCGCAGTGCGAAGAGTTGGTTAGTTGACGTATCGGCAAATTGCTTCTGCCATTTCCAGTGTTCCAACTGCCGTCGGGTCGTTCCTGTCCGCTTTCATATCGTAGGTCACATCCTTTCCTTCCGCAATAACAGCCGCAACTGCTCTTTCGAGTTTGTCCGCCGCTGCGTCTTCCTTCAAATGCCGCAGCATTAACATACCGCTCAATATCAGCGCAGCAGGATTAACCTTGTTCAACCCCTTATATTTCGGGGCTGAACCGTGCGTCGCTTCAAACACTGCGCCGTTGTCGCCGATGTTCGCACCGGGAGCAACACCCAAACCGCCGACCAAGCCGGCGCAAAGGTCACTGACAATATCACCGTAAAGATTCGGCAATACAAGCACATCGTACAACTCCGGCTTTTGAACGAGTTGCATACACATGTTATCGACAATGCGGTCTTCAAATTCGATGTCGGAATAATTCTTCGCAACTTCACGGGAGACCTCAAGAAACAATCCGTCGGTGTACTTCATGATGTTCGCTTTGTGAACCGATGTCACCTTTTTGCGTCCGTTCTTGCGGGCATATTCAAACGCCGCTTTGACTATCCGTTCCGTGCCGGAAATGCTAATCGGTTTAATCGAAACGCCGGTTTCGTCGGCACCGGTCAGGATTTTCTTTCCCGCTGCCAAGGAATTGATGCTTGCAATCAACTCAGTTGTTTTCGCCGCACCTTTTTCAAATTCGACACCGGCGTAAAGGTCTTCGGTGTTTTCACGAAACAGCACCAAGTCCACCGGCACGTGAGAATAAAACGTTCTGACACCGGCGTAGTACTTGCAGGGTCTTATGCAGGCGTAAAGTCCTAACTCTTGCCGCAGATAGACGTTAATGCTTCGGAAGCCGGTTCCGACCGGCGTTGTTATCGGTGCTTTCAGAGCGCATTTAGTTCTTCGGACGCTTTGCAAAACGGACTCCGGCAGCGGCGTTCCAGTTCTTTCCATTACGTCAACGCCCGCTTCCTGAACGTCCCAGTTTATGGAAACGCCGGTTGCGTCAATACATTTTCTAGCGGCGGCTGCCAATTCGGGACCGACACCGTCTCCGGTGATGAGTGTTACTTCGTGAGTCATTTCGTTTCTATTTTATGTTTGGGATGAATTGTTCACTTTCGTCTTATTTTACCGCAACGGCGTTATTCGTCAAATGCGGGGGTCTCTTTCAGCGCACAATCACGAGCGGTGAACTGACCGGCAGATTGCGCTCATCGGTAAGCAGAAAATAATAACAAGACGGCGAAGGATTCAGCGGCAAATCGGCGGAAACTGCATCGCCGTCAATTTTTGCCGGTATTGTTTTCCATTCCCGGTCTTTCCAAACACCGTCAGCAGTTGTGTAAGATAATTCCGCTTTGATAATAGGAACTTCCGGCTTGAACGAAACACTTGCTGTCTTTCCATCATCTGAAAGCGTGACCGGTGAAATCTTCGCCAGCGGTTTCACCGCCTTGTCAGTTCCGGCAAAAATATGCGAATCAATGAAGGTATCAACTTCCTTGAAACTGAAAATGTGTGAATGTGGACGGCGGATAGTTATCGAAAGCATAACTTCGCCCTTCGGACTTTTGTACGTCTTCTCCAAACTGTCAAGCGGATAAGCAAAATCGTTGGTACCGGTAGCAAAGAGCAACGGACAAGTTGCCCGATTGATGTGTTTTGACGGGTCAAAGAGCGAAATCCAGCGTTCCTTGTTCTCGGCTGGCATAATGTTGAAACGCGGAACCCAAGCACTGTTTTCGTGCAGGAACCCGCAGCCGTACACCGGAACGGCACAGCAGAGTTTGTCATCAACGCCGGAAAGAATACAGGTCAGATAGCCGCCCCAACTGATTCCGGTTGCGGCAATTTTTGACGGCTCAATTCGATTGTATGAGGCAAGAATCGAATGTGCGCGGAGAATTGCCGATATTGAGTGGTAGGTCCACATATTTTTGTAATCGCCGTCTTGAACGGTGAAATCACGGAACTTGCCGTTGTCGTCCTGATTTGGACCGCCGTCCGGCAAAGGTCCTTCGGGACCTTTACCTGCTAAATCCACTGCGATGGCATAATAGCCGCGGGCAGCCCAATGTTCCGCCCAATTAGCGAATGCTTTTCCTCCTCCGCCGTGAATCAGCAGAATCGCAGGAAATTTTCCGTTGAAAGGTCCTTCGCCTTCGGGAACACCGAGGTAACCGAAAACGCGGGTCGGATTGCCGTTGAAGGGTTCGCCGTCGTAGTAAATTTCCTGAACGAGACCGGCTTTATATCCCAATTTGAATTTGGGCGGTTCTTTCAAAATTGCGGCGGCATCCCAAATCTTGTCGGGTCTGATTTCCGGTTCCTGACAAACGGCGAAAATACCAAACAGAAAAACGAGTAGTGCAACGAAAATGAATCGGTGGTATTTCATTTTTTAATACCCTTATCACAAATATTTGTCAGCAGCGTCAAAGTAGTTCTTCCAATCGAATTCGGTGATGTCGTGCTTGCCGGTTCGAACATGATAGCGGATAATTCCTCCAACGGATTGGTCGGGCTGCGGCATTTCCGTTACACCGCCGATGCCATCGGTGCCGAGCAAACGGTAAACCGGGTCGGCGTGGAACGCCGATACAAATTCGCCTTTCGGGTCAGCCCAAGTGTCTTCCGTCGCACTGGCAACATAAACAGGACGCGGTGCTGACAAGGCAATCAGTTCATGCATGTCAAACGGCAGCGATTGAATATCCTTGTCGTACTTCTTGAAATTATCGCAGAACCAGTGAAGATTATAAGCGTTGGTTTTATGTGTTGTTTCGCCCCATTCCCGCCGCGCTAACGCCGCTCCGCCGCTGCCGGAGTTGTTCGAAATAACCATCGCAAACCGCTGGTCGATTGCTCCCGCCCAAAGTGAGGTCTTACCGAGTCGGGAATGTCCATTGACTATCGTTTTCTTCGGGTCGATGCCGAGTTTATCCTGAAAGTGTTCTACGGCATCGAGCATTTCGCTAAGTCCCCAAGCCCAAGTCGCAATGGTGTTCGCTTCGTCCGGCTTTTGTTTTTCGCCTTCCTTGTAGAGGAAGCGTCTGACACCGTGAAGATAGCCGCCGTCGAAGTCCGGTTCTATGTCGCAGTAATAAGCCGTGACAAGAGCATAGCCGCGTTCTAAAAACAGCGGAACAGGCCAACGGCTCGCTTGAAGTCCCCTGTCTGTCTCTTTCCCCGGCGCGCTGGTGCCATGTTTAGCACCCCGTGAGCGGTCCCAAACAAGCGGAATCCGAATGTCCGGGTCAGTATCGACCGTATGATTGCCCATGAAGTTCAAACCGATGAAAGCGGCAACCTTTTTGTCTGTCTTCGGAACGTAAGCAAGAACGGCAACCCGATGTTCATCATTGCCGCGATACCACACGATTTGGAATTGATGTTGAATCCCTTTTCCGTCATAAACGGGTTTGGACGAAAGATACTCAAATCGGGTTTTGAAAGCCGTGTTGCCGGTTCGGAACAGAGTTGCCTTGCCGTGCATGTGTTCCTCGAAGAGTTTCAGTAATTCCGGTCGGCGTTCTTTAGTCCACTGTTCCGGCGTTGTTACTTTGCGTCCGTCCTGCATTTTCAGCGCATCGGGAAGTACGTATTTCGGAATCTTTTCTTCGTCAAACAGCGGCGGGTTGTCTTTATCAAAGTTCGCTACTGACACCGCCGGAGTCGGCTGGGACTTGACGGCGGGGGTTATTCTTGGTTCCTGACAAACGGCGAAAGTACCGCACAGGAAAACAAACAGCAAGAAAGATGCTGCGATGGAAACTAATCGGAAATTTTTCATTTTATAAACTCCTATTTCAAATACTTGTCAGCAAAGTCACAATAGTTTTTCCAGTCGAACTCGACAATGTCATGTTTGCCGGTTCGAACGTGATAGCGGATAATACCTCCAACGGATTGGTCGGGCGGCGGCATTTCTGTCACTCCGCCGATGCCGTTGGTGCCGAGCAAACGATAAACCGGGTCGGCATGGAACGCCGATAGAAATTCGCCTTTCGGGTCAGCCCAGAGGTCTTCCGTTGCGCTGGCAATATAGACCGGTCGCGGTGCCGACAAGGCAATCAGTTGATGCGCATCAATCGGCAGGGAAACGACATCGGGATTGGACTTTCCGAATCGGCTGTTTAGATTTTCGCAGCACCAATGAGGAAATTGTTCTGGAAGCACTTGCACCGGTGCGCCGAACCTCCGGCGTATCAAGGCGGCACCGCCAAGACCGGAATCGTTTGAGATAACCATTGCAAACCGCTGGTCGATTGCACCAGCCCAAAGTGCGGTCTTACCGAGTCGGGAATGTCCATTGACCGCCATCTTGGTCGGGTCAATGCCGAGTTTATCCTGAAAGTGTTCGATGGCATCCAGCATTTCACTGAGACCCCACGCCCAAGTTGCAATGGTGTTTGCCTCGTCCGGCTTTTGTTTCTCGCCTTCCTTATAAAGGAAACGTCTGACACCGTGACGGTATCCGCCGTTGAAATCCGGTTCTATGTTGCAGTAATAAGCAGTGACAAGAGCGTAGCCGCGTTCCAAAAACAGCGGGACGGTCCAACGATGCGCTTGAAGTCCCCGGTCATTCTCTTTTCCGGGCGCGCAGGTTCCTTTCGAGCGGTCCCAAATAATCGGAATCCGAATGTCTGGGTCAGTATAGACCGTATGATTGCCCATGAAATTCAAACCGATGAACGCCGGAACCTTTTTTTCGGACTTCGGCACGTATGCAAGAACGTCAACACGATGTTCATCATTGTCACGATACCAGACGATTTGGAACTGATGTTGAATTCCTTTTCCGTCATAGACGGGTTTTGACGAAAGATACTCGAAGCGGGTTTTGAACACCGTATTGCCGGTTCGGAACAGGGTTGCCTTGCCGAACATGTGTTCCTCGAAGAGTTTCAGCAGTTCCGGTCGGCGTTCTTTAGTCCATTGTTCCGGCGTTGTTACTTTGCGTCCGTACTGCATAGTCAGCGGGTCGGGAAGTATGTAATTCGGCACCTTCGATTCGTCGTAGTTCGGCTGGGCAGCGAAATTACCGGATAGAAAAACTAGCGATAAAAAAAGTGCCGCAATGGAAACGAATCTGTGATTTAACATACTTGGCTTTCTTAGCGTAACGTGGAGATTTTTAATCAAAATGCAGTCACCGATGTTTGTGCGGTGCGGTCTTCAAGGTTGGGACGAAATATCGTCAAAATTACCAGCGGCAAATACCACGAAATATACAGCGCGCCTTCGTAAAGTTGCCAGAACTGAACGCCCAGCATTAACAGAGCGGAACAACTCAACAGAAGAGCGTAATTTTTATGGACGGGCCAAAACAGCAGTCCGAAACACAATACAAGGAAAACCGCAAAAACGGGAATGCGGTACACTATCCAATCGGGGTTCAGCCAGAAACCGTTGGGCTGCGAAAAAATCCAGAAAGAACTTTTTCCGCATAGATGAAGCAACTGATTTCCGTAACTGCCGAGGTTGGGAGATGAAAAGAACAGCAGAAGAGCAAACACGCCGAAGGTAACCGCAACACTGATGAGGAACCGTTTCCAGCCGCGCAGATAATAAAAACTGCACCACAGAGGAACGAGGAAGGCGGGATAAAAAACCAATGCGGCGGCTGTACCGATGCATATACCGGAAAGAATAGGGCGGCGGTAAAAGGCAAAACCCCAGAGAATCAATGCCGCTGGAACTATATGGTCGAGACGGCTGGGCATAAGATTAGTGTAAGGATGAAGCAAATACAGTGTTGCGCAGGCAAAACCGGTGCGGATACTGCCAAAATGACAATGCCCGATGTAAAGAAAGGCGCAGACGATCAAAATGTGTCCTGCAACGGCTGTTAAAACTGCCCCTAAAAAGAAGAACAGTCCTTCCTTCGGAATGAGCGGAACGCCGTCTTGCTCAAGCAAAGTTGACGCATCGTTTTCCGATTGGTCTGACAACAGGTTCAATGTTTCCGGCATCAGCCCAGCGGAAGTTCCGCTTAAAATACTGCCGTATTCGCTCGTTTTATTTTCCGGTGCAGGATTCGCCTTTACGTTAGTTGCTGATAGTTCTTTTATGTGCCGGCGCACATCCGCAGGCGGGACGAAAATCAAATCTGCTCTCTGCGAAAAGTATTGAAAAGGCAAGAACCCCGGTGTTATGTTCTTCAATTCCTGCTGCGGTATCCGATGTGAAACGGGGTCGATGCCGATTTTTTTGTCTAGACGCTGCGTTGTCAATAATTGGTCTATGCGGACATTACGGACGGAATCAATTCTTGCGCCGCGGTTTATTACAATCGAAGCAATGATGAAGCAGACGAGAACCACGCAGGCAAACGCTAAACCGCTCATTGTCAGATTTGGTTCCAACAGCGGGCGGCGGACGAGAACAACATCAAGAATCATGCGGATGGAGATGATTGCGCCGATGCAGAAAAGCCAAGTATAACCCCAGGCAGAATCACCGAAAGCAAAAAACAATAATCCGGGAACAAGCATTATCAGCCCGAAGATGTCGAGATTTCTGACGCTCCAAAAGCGGTTAAACCTGAAAAATACCGCCAGTATGATGAGTGCCGATAAGTAAAACCACGTAACCGGCTGAACCTCATACTGTAAAAAGGACGACAACATATAGATAGGGTACAAAAAACAGGAATGTAATTCCAAGTGCGTTCAGTGTAATTTCTTTTTCGTGAAATACAATAGCGGGAAAATTGATAGCCGCCGATGTCAATCGGCGGAGTACAACCGGCGGACATGGTATCACCCCCGCTAAACTTGGCAAGAGCAAAAAGTGCCATGATGAGTAGCGAGTGGTGAGTTGCGAGAGAGCCGTAATCGTCAGATTGCGAAAATAACTGTATTCCATTTCCTGCTGAAATATGGTAAAATACCGTTCATGCCGAAGAAAAAATCCGTTAAATCAGTTGCACC
>WRCR01000153.1 GCA_009783865.1 Planctomycetaceae bacterium
CCGCTCATTTATCGGAATGACCTGCTTGCTGCCGAAATCTACCCGGATTCCGACGATTTTGAAAATTCTTCGGGAATTTTGGAAAACGGCCTTGACGGTATTGCAGACCGTGTGGAATTTTTGTACAATCGCGCAGGTGAGTTGATTGAAAAGCGCGACCAGAACGGCACAGTGCATGAATATGAGTACGACGACCTCGGACGACTCTTGCATGACCGGGTGACGACTCTGGGAAATACGGTGGATGGTTCAGTGCGAAGAATTTCGACCGAATACACAGTTACCGGTCAAAAAAAATCAATCACGTCCTACAACAACGCAATAGTCGAAACAGGCAGCATTGTGAATCAGGTATTTTATGAGTATGACGAAAACGGTCGACTGTCACGGGAATACACAGCCCATGAAGGAGCGGTAGATGTTCATATCACGCCGTTCATCGGATACGAGTATGATACTATCGAAAACGGCCTGCGGCTCAAGACGCAAGTATATCCGTCCGGCAAACGTATTGGCTACGAATACGACGAGTATGGTCACATTGAATCGCTTCTCGACGACAATAATGTTCTTGTTGAATACGACTGTTCCGGCAGCGGCTCGGCTTTGCGAACTACTTATGTCGAACCCGGCTTGACACTGGATTATACCGTGTCCGGTGCTTTGGATAGGTTTGGACGGATTGCATCACATGCTTGGAAGAATTCGCTTGGTGCTGCTCTTGTCAATATCGAACACGGCTATGATAGAGCGGGAAACCGTTTGTATAGAAATGATTTATTACAGGCGGCTAACTCGGAACTCTATACTTACGATGGAGTCAATCAGATTAAATCGCTGAATCGCGGTGCGTTGAATAACAATAAGACGGCGGTTGTTTCGGTTAATCATTCGGAAGCATGGAACTTCGACGAAACCGGTAACTGGGTGCAGTACAACAAGAATAGTATTGTTGAAAACCGTTCGCACAATGCCGCTAATGAAATTCAATCGCTGGTGTCGCACGATGCCAACGGGAATATGACCGTCATGACCGGACTGAACTGCAAGTATGACGCGTGGAACCGACTCGTCCAAGTAAGCGATACATCGGATAATTTGATAGCATGTTACGAATACAACGGCTTGAACCAGCGGATTAAGAAGATTGTTGGTTCTGTTGAAACGAAATCGTTCTTTAATGAGGATTGGCAAGAACTCGAATCCGTCAAGGAGGCGGGGGATTCAGCCCCCGAATTGACGGCTTATGTTTGGGGACTTCGCTACATAGACGACTTAATCCTGCGAGAGAAAGGTGCAGAACGTTTGTATTCGGTTGCAGATCCGAATTGGAACGTCGTCGCAATAGTTGAAGATACCGGCAGCATTGTCGAAAGAATGAAATACGATGCTTTCGGGAAAGTGGCGTGGATTGATGCGGTCTTTGGTGCTAAGGCGAATTCGGATTACGCTTGGAGTCGTACTTTCACGGGCCAGGTTCGCGATAGCGAAACTGGATTGATGCTGTATCGGAATCGGTACTACAATACTTCACTGGGGAGATTTGTGCAAAGAGATCCGGTGGGGTATGAGGCGAGAGATGCGAGTTTATATCGATACATTTTTTCAAATCCTTGTTCACACACAGATGAAAGGGGAACTAACCCAGCAGGAGCAGCAGCAATTGGTGCTGGAGTAGGTTGCTTTCTAGGTGGTTGTTTGACTGGCGTGCGCGCGTGGTGGAGAAATGAGAATAGGTGTCAAATTGCATGTAAGTCATTAGGTGGGTGCATTGCGGGAGCGATTACAGGTACTGTCATTGGACTCAATATTAGCACTGGCGATGTTAGATTGGGTGCGAGTTGTGCTGCTAGCGCAGTGAGTACCCTCATTAGTAATGAATTAGATAATATCTGCGACGGCATCTGTGGAAAACCAACAGCCATGCCTTGGGGATGTGCGTTTGGTGGTGCGGTAGCGAAACTTGTGGCAGGTTGCATCGCATCCTGGGCAAAAAGTGCAAAACAGCCTTTTGAGCAAGTAATGTTGACGTTTTTTGGACAGATTGCTGGTCATGATGTGGCGCAAGGATGTACATTTTTTAAGACGTAAAAAATGATGATAATGTCAGTCAATGGTTATTTTTAGAAGTGGTTGACACTTTGGATTTCCGATGTTTGCTTGAATTTCAAAGTGCAAAGAGTGTAAGTGTATAAGTCGTGAAGCCAATTGGAATTAAGTTTATGTCACTCAAGAAGTCAGAAATAACGCTGCTTAAGTATGCGATTGTAGTATGTGTGCCGTTGTTATTTATGTTAGCCTGCATTGTCTATAATGTTGCCTCAGAAATTATTTTGGCATACGAATACAGGAAAACACCACTTCCCTTTATCTCGTTTTTTGACTATATGTTTCCTTGGGGAATCATTTTCATACAATTACTACTCGTAGTATTATTTTTACCGTCCTTTTACAGAGATTCGATTTTTAGCGATAATGTCTGTCCTGGTGTCTGTCCAGGTCCGGAAGTTTTGGGTACCGTTCCTGAACGGCATCCTGCCCAGGAGATTTGTGGACCTCCCACGACGGAGAAAACCGACTAATTTTTCGCGAAATTTCGATTTGTTGTTTTGAAAGACTGACCGACGAACGCCGTTCGTCGGTCCTTTATTGAACACAAGGCGTTATGACCGATTTTTTGCCGAACAGGAGAGCACGTTTTTCATAGTTTTTCAGTTTGGCAAGATGCCGAATGTTTTGACATAACACATTTATAAATAACGACTTATGTCGCAAAAAGTCCCGAAAAAATATATGTTTTCCTGCGGTTTCCTAAACCGCAGGTTAGGGGTTCGAGTCCCTTCGGGCGTAGTGCAATTCTCCGTTAGCGCAGGACTAAAATCCTACGCTAACTTATTTTGTTTCGTTCACCCTCACGGAGATATACTCAATGAAAAAGTTCCTCGTTTTATCCGCGATGCTAATGTTCTGCTGCGCCACACTCCTTTTCGCAAAGGACTGGCGAAGCGGTATCGATTGGAAAGAACCCGCAGTAGTCACCCCCGGCGAAAAATGCGGCAATCCCCCGTCCGACGCAACCATTCTCTTTGACGGAAAAGACCTGTCCGCCTGGGAAAATCAAAAATGGAAAATCGAAAACGGTGAAATGGTCATACCGCCAAAGGGAGGAACCAATCGCACTAAAGAAAAGTTCGGCAGTTTTCAACTGCACATCGAATTCGCAACACCTGCCGAAGTTAATCCGAAAGCAACCGGACAGCAGCGCGGAAACAGCGGCGTTTATCTCGGAAAATATGAGTTGCAGATTCTCGATTCCTACGAAAACACCACTTACTTCGACGGTCAATGCGGTTCAATTTACAAGCAGCGTCCGCCGCAAGTCAACGTTTGCCGAAAGCCCGGAGAATGGCAGTCATACGACATTCTTTTCACGCGTCCCGACCTGAAAATCGAAGACGGCAAAGTCAAAGAAGTTGTCCGACCGGCTTACATAACGGTTTTGCAGAACGGCGTAATGATTCTCAATCATCACGAAATTGAAGGAACGGGATTTTATGACCAGCCGCCGCGCTATGAACCGCATCCGCCGATGATGCCGATTGAACTGCAAGACCACGGCAATCCGGTGCGCTTCCGCAATATCTGGATTCGTCCGATTCCAGACGACAACACAAAGCCGCCGCGTGTTAGGGAACCGTATTACCACCAGTAATCTGCTTAAGATGCCTTGCTGAAGAAAGAGCGTTTCCGCGAATAAAACGGCAGTGAAACAACCGCCGCTTCGTACATCTTGCCGCAGATATTGACGAGAAGTTGTTGTCCTGTATGTGAATGTTCCGGCGGAACGTATCCCATCGCAATCGGCTTTTGTAAAGTCGGCGAATATGTTCCGCTGGTAATTACGCCGATGTCTTCCGCAGTTTCGTTTTGCAGGTGAATGGTATAACCTTCATGGACAGGACACTGTCTTTCCATTTCCAAGCCGATGCGTACTTTTTGGAGCGGTTTTCTCTTAATTTCCAGCAACGCTCGGCTTCCGGAAAATTCCCGTCCGTTTAGTTTCACGGCGGAACCGAGTCCTGCTTCAAACGGATTGATTAATTCGCTTAACTCGTGCCCGTAAAGCGGCATTGCGGCTTCGAGGCGCAGCGTGTCTCTTGCGCTGAATCCCACGGCAGCGGCATTGAATTGTTTTCCCAGTTGAAATAATTCTTCCATGAATTGTTCCGCAAGAAATTCTTCGATTACTATTTCAAAACCGTCTTCACCGGTATAACCAGTGCGGGAAATGAAACACCACCTCTCACCGGCAGTGAGCGTTGTATTCTTGCTGGTATAGTACTTTAATCCGGCTAGATTGTCTCTGATAAGCGGCTGGAGCAATTCAACAGCAAAGGGACCTTGGACAGTAATCATTGCCGTTTTAGACGAGCAATCTGCGAAAGCGGTATTCCCGCCGCCTGCTTTCAGGAATTTTTCCAGTTTGCTTTTGATAAATTTTGCATCTTTGTTTTTATTACGCGCATTGACAAAGAGGAAGTAGAACGGTTCTTCAGTTACGGTGTAGGTGTTATGTCCGATAAGCAGATCGTCCATAATTCCGCCGCTGTCGTTTGTCAGGAGGGAATAACAGATTTGTCCTTGCGGCATTGCCGAAACACTGCAAGTCAGGAGTGAATCCAGAAAGGCGCAGGCACCGCTGCCGCGAAAAATAAAACGTCCCATGTGAGAAATGTCGCTAATACCAACGGCGTTGCGCACGGCTTCGTGTTCGTGAACAACGGAGGTATATTGAAGGGGCATTGACCAGCCGCTGAAGTCAATCATTTGGGCATTATTAGCGACATGCCAATCATATAGCGGCGTTTGCATTGAATCAGCCATTGACGTTCTTTTATTTTGTGTGAACAACGTGTCTATAGGAAAAGAAACGTACCGATATTCTTTAGCGCAGTGTATATTATTTTCGGAAAATTGTAAATAGGAAATTGACAGAATTTTTTGACGGTAAGTGTGTAAACGTTTTGCGGGGAATATGGATTTCTGATTTTGCGTCATCTTTGCGTTCAAGGCGTTCTTTGCGGTTAAAATAATTCACGCAAGGGAAACGCAAAACGCCGCTAAAATTCGCCGTTTGACTTTCCGTTAAAATTCATTACAATACTGATAATTGTGTTTCCCCTTGTTTTCCGCGATAAAACGATAAAAATGACCGTTTCTGCTGCGCCGCAACTTGATTTTTCCGGTTCGATATTGAATTCCGTTTCCAATCTGGATTATCTGACTAAAGACCATCTTCGGGAAATCCAATGGAAAAAGTTTGAAATCATTCTGCGGCATGCCTGCGAAAACAGCCCTTGGTATCGGGAACAAATGCAGCAGAAAAAGTTGACTTCCGCCGACATAAAAAGTTTCGATGATATGCACAAATTGCCTTGCATCACGAAACAGGTTTTACGGGATACCTACCCCTTCGGTCTTTTTGCAGTTTCGAAGGATAAAATTATCCGTATGCACGCTTCCAGCGGTACAACCGGCAAGCCGATTGTCGTTGCGCATACACGGGAAGATTTAGCCGTTTGGACGCAAAGCGTTGTCCGGGCATTGCACGCTTATGGGGTTGGTCCCGGTGACATTTTGCAAAACGCCTACGGCTATGGACTCTTCACCGGCGGTCTCGGACTTCACGACGGCGGACAAGCACTCGGTGTAACCGTCGTTCCAATCTCCGGCGGAAACACAGAGCGGCAAGTGATGTTGATGAAGGACTTCGGCGCAACGGTTATTTCCTGCACGCCGTCCTATTTTCTCCACATCATCGAAAAGGCGAAAGAAATGGGCGTTGACTTGCGGGAACTTCCCGTGAGAGTCGGTGCCTTCGGTGCTGAACCGTGGTCGGACGAAATGCGGCAGCGCATTGAATCCGAAGCGGGAATCAAAGCATACGACATTTACGGGCTGACCGAAATCTGCGGACCCGGTGTCGGCGCAGAATGTGTGAATCAGAACGGAACGCACATTTTGGAAGACCATTTTTATCCTGAAATTATCAATCCCGATACGCTTGAACCCTTACCGGACGGACAGGAAGGTGAACTCGTTTTCACAACGCTTGACCGCTTCGCAATGCCGATGATACGATATCGGACGCGGGATTTAACCTGTTTGATGACGGAAAAATGTCCTTGCGGCAGAACAATCCGCCGGATGAAACGGATTAAAGCGCGCAGCGACGACATGATAATAATTCGCGGCGTAAATATATTTCCGGGACAAATCGAGGCGGCACTCCTTTCGGTCGAAGGCACCGCCCCGCATTATCAGATTATCTTGACGCGTGAATTCGGCGGCTTGGATAAACTCGAAATCAAACTCGAAGTTAAACCGGATGACTTCAGCGATATTATCCGCGAGATTGAAACGTTCCAGAGCAAAATCCGGCATGAAATCAGCCGCATAACGGGAATTCATGCGAAAGTTACGCTAGTGCAGCCCGGCACAATTCCGAGAAGTGAAGGAAAAGCAAAACGGGTTATCGACAACAGAGTGATATAACTCCATTAGCAAGGATTACTATGACACATATGCGCAATTTAATGAGTATCGCTGTTAAAAAATGGAAACGGATTCTCATTTGGTCGGTTGTGTTCTGTCTTGTCTTGGCAATACCGGCATACTATTGGTTTTATCTTGCCCGTCCTGTTGGGGCGGGACCGGCAGGTCCAAGTGTTTCTGGCGAACAGTTTCAGCAGGTTTGGTCGGAACGAAACGTTCTGCTTCTCGGTTGGGGAGATAGTATAACCGCCGGTTTCGGCATGAAAGCCGGCTACGGTTTTGTCGAAAGAATGTGTGATAATCCGCCGGACGAATTCGATGACATGAAAGAAATCTATCTTCGTAAGGTCTTGCCGAACATTACTATTCGGAACTTGTCTGTATCGGGAAGTACATCGCTGGAACACCGGCAATGGCTTGACACAAAACTTGAAACGCAGCCGGACGATGTGTTCGGACTTGTTGTAATGACCACCGGCGGCAACGACTTGATTCACTCATACGGACAGCGTCCGCCCAAAGAAGGAGCAATGTACGGTGCAACGCTCGAACAAGCCGGACCGTGGATTGACAATTTTCGTCATCGGCTTGACGAAATGCTCATCGAAATAACGAACAAATTTCCCGGCGGTTGTGTCATATTTCTTGCGGATATTTACGACCCGACGGACGATGTCGGCGATGCTGCCAGTGCAATGCTTCCTGCCTGGCGTGATGGAATCAAAATTCTTGCCGGGTATAATGCCATTCTTCGTCAAGCGGCGGTTCGGCACGACAACGTATTTGCCGTGCCGCTTCACGCAGCGTTTCTCGGACATGGGACGCACTGCAAACAATTTTGGCGCAAGCATTATTGTTGGGAAGACCCTTCGTATTGGTTCGGCGAAAATCTGGAAGACCCGAACATTCGCGGATTCGATGCCGTCAGACGTATCTTTATGATTGAAATTGCCAAAGAATGGAAACGGTTTGTTGAGTAAGTGATTAACGAGCGGCGTTGTTTTTCGCCGAAAATCGGGTATCATCGCTGTATCTTAAAACAAAACTACTTTAGAAACCGCAGCAGAAAGAATACCCATGCCGAAATACATCGCTGCTCTTGCTGTTTTTCTTTTATTGAACAATTTCGTAACGGCGCAAACTTTCGGAGAACGCAACGCCGTTATACTCGAAGAGTTTATCTATCAGTCGGCACCGTTTCCGTCTTGTCACGCTGTGACATTAGCGGAAACAACAGACGGTACTCTCACCGCTGCCTGGTTCGGAGGATACAGCGAAGGGCACAAACGCGTCGGAATCTGGCTTTCGCAAAAAATTGACGGACGCTGGACACCGCCGGTCGAAGTCGCTAACGGTTTACAGGAAGACGGCGATTACAGAGCAACTTGGAATCCCGTTCTGTTTCAGCCGGAGAATGCCCCGCTGCAACTGCATTTCAAGACCGGCTTAACACCGTCCGGCTGGCAAGGCGAAGTAATGTTTTCCAAAGACAACGGCAAAAGTTGGTACGGACGTAAAGTCCTGCCGAATAACGGGATAGGTCCCGTCCGCAACAAACCGATTGTCTTGCAGAACGGAAAAATTCTCTGCGGCAGCAGCGATGAGACCGGCAATGTTTGGACTACGCATCTCGAAATAACCGATGCAAAAGCGGAACATTGGGAACGCACACCGCCGCTGCATACTCCCGAAGAAGCACAAACGATTCAGCCGACGCTGCTGCAATTCAAAGACGGAAGAATTTTAATGCTCTGCCGCGATAGAAATCCTAACGGATTTATTTATCAATGCTGGTCACCCGACAACG
>WRCR01000154.1 GCA_009783865.1 Planctomycetaceae bacterium
CATTTTTTGTTTGTTATTTTCTTTCGTGTCGGCTTCAATTATCTGCGGTTATGCAGACGAACATACTGTCTTTCCAGTTTTTTTCGTTATGACGTATGGTGTTCTTGCAGTTTATATTTTTGCCGTTTCCTTGGAATCACTACGGCTATCTTTTACCGACCTATGTGTCCCGCCATCAATGTCTCCGAAGTTACCGCTGGTGTTTATTGCGATTCATTTCGGCTTCGGCTGGGGAATTGTACGGGAATTCTTTCGCAGGAATTATTAGCGTAGGATTTTAATCCTACGCCCTATTGTTTTATCCGAAAGATAAGATTAGAATAAAGTTATGAGTTGTCGATTTACTCCTTTAACAATCTGTTGTCACTTATGAAACGCTTTTTCTTCTTCGTTATTTCGTTTTTCGTTTTGCCGGTAATTATGCCGGTTATTGTTTCTGCCGATACCATCAAAGAAGTCAAGGTATCGCAGTTCGGTTTTGCAGCGGAGGACTCAACCAAGTTCGTCAAAGCCGCAATAGGTTCCGGCGCAGACCGGATAGTATTCGATAAACAAGGCGGTCCCTGGATTGTTACGCCGATTCAGTTGCGCAGCAATCTGGAGGTCGTTCTCGAAGAAGGCGTTGAAGTACTTGCAAAGGCAGGCGAATTTCAAGCCCTCGGCGATTGCTTATTTCACGCCCCGAATGTCAAGAACCTGAAAATCATCGGAAAAGGCAAGGGGGCAACACTCCGTATGCGGAAAGCAGATTATCACACAGACGCTTACAAAAAGTCGGAATGGCGGCACGGTATTTCAATCCGCAGCGCAGAAAACGTTGTCATCGAAAATGTGTCGATTGTTGCCAGCGGCGGAGACGGAATATATGTCGGCGTTGCATCCAGAGGCGTTCCCTGCAAAAACACGGTTATCAAAAACGTTATTTGCGATGACAATAACCGGCAAGGCATCAGTGTTATCAGTGCCGATAATCTGCTAATCGAGGACTGCGTATTGAAAAATACTATTGGAACACCGCCGGCGGCAGGAATTGATTTTGAACCGAACGGTCCCAGCGAACAGTTGACGAACTGCGTTATGCGCCGCTGTGTTGTGGAAAACAACCACGGAGATGGTATCGTGTATTATCTGCCGAATCTGTTGAAGTCGGACAAGCCGGTTTCACTGCGTCTTGAACAATGCACCGTCAAGAGCGGCAGCCAGCACGCCTTGCGTTTTATTACGAGAGATACGGCGGAAAATACGCTCAAGGGAACCTTTGACATCGTTGATTGCAAATTTGAAAATTGCAAA
Organism: Planctomycetaceae bacterium; assembly: GCA_009783865.1. Classification (GTDB taxonomy): domain Bacteria; phylum Planctomycetota; class Planctomycetia; order Pirellulales; family Thermoguttaceae; genus WRKP01. The sequence goes on from WRCR01000154.1 coordinate 1,294, forward strand.
AACGGCGGAATCAGTATCTACCAAAAAGCGGCAGACGGTGTTGCGATTTCGTTCAAAAATGTTGAGGTTAACAACTGCGGCACTGTCGAAACCACCGCACCAATCCGCTGCGATGCAGGAAATCTTGATAACTTCGGCAATATAACATTCGACAACGTAAAAGTGAAAGATGAGCAAGACCGGCGCGCACTGAAGTTAGCCAATGCTGTAATGCCGCCGAAAAATATCACCGGCAAAATTACCGTTGAAAGAAACGGCAAGACAGAAGTATTGCAGATAAACGATGATTGGTTTGCCCGTGAATATCCGAATATGTGCAAGTATGTTCCGACAGTTAAATTGCTGCCGGAACATTTCAGTTCTATTATCAAGCCGCGTAAAGATGGCAGCAGCGTTTCTGTTCCGGCAATTTGGCATCGGAATCAAGGAACATATTGGATTTATGCCGAGAAAGGAACGCAGATTAGTTTTGCGGCAGCGATGCGGAAAATCGGACGCATCGATTTGTCAGCGGCAGATGGAACGCTAACTTTTCCAAGCGGCGCAGTCAAAAAGTTTAAGATGCCTGTCGAAAAAGCACAGCGGTTTGATTACGAAATTGCGGCAGAAGAAACCGGCGTATATGTTTTGCAAATTGACGTGAAATCACATGCGGTCAGATTGCTCGAATGTAATCAATCTCTTGCGTTTCCGGCGCAGGAACTTCACTTAATCAGCAGTGTATGCAAGTTATATCTGAATGTTCCAGCCGATACGAAAGAGTTCGGCATCAGAGTCAGAGGTGACGGGCTGGAAGCAGTCAGCGCGGAAATCTTTGCTCCGTCTGGTCAGTCCGTTTGGAAACAGGGTACAATCAGCGACAGTGCCCAGTTTGAGCGTTCTTCAGCAGAAGGCAGTATTGCCGGTGTTTGGGTTATTGATATCAAGAGACCCGAAAAATTAGTGTTCGAGGATTTTTTCATTACGATTTTGGGAGTTCCGCCGCTGTTGTCGCCGGTGCCGCTGTGAAACGCCGTATTATTTTTCGGCGAGGCGCGGCAAACTCGGCAGCATAACGGTGAATTGCGTACCGCGGTTTAATTCACTTTGAACCGTTATCGTTCCTTTGTGTGCTTGAATTATTTTGCCGACTGTTGCCAAGCCCAAACCGCTGCCGCCTTTTTTCGTGGAAAAAAACGCATCGAAGAGATGTAGCCGCGTCTCTTCGTCCATGCCGGTTCCGGTGTCGATTAAATCAACGGCAACTTCACTTCCGCCGGCATTTCTGGAACGGATAACGAGTTGTCCGCCGTCCGGCATCGCCTGCATCGCATTGATAATCAGATTCGTCAAAGCCCGATGAAATGAATTGCGGTCAAGCATCACAGTCGGAAGATTGCTAGACAGATATTCGATGATTTCGATATTCTTTTCCGCTGCTTTTGATTGAAACAACTCGGCTGCGTCCCGAATTTCCCGATTGACATCGCAGGGCTTCAATTCGATACTGTGTGCTTTGGCAAAACTCAAGAATTCGTTGAGCAGTGTTTCGAGCCGTTCACATTCCCGATGTACAACACTGATTTTGCGCTGCGCCCGCCGTGCCTGCGGTGTGTCGATTCCTTCAATATCTTCCGCAAGCAGTTCGATGTTCAACATTATCGTTGAGAGCGGATTCTTGATTTCATGCGCCAAGCCGCCTGCCAAGCGGGCTATTTCCGTGTATTGCTTTTGCAGATATTTTTCGTTCTCGGAAGCACTCATCGTTCTTTTTGTTTCAGTGAACCCCCATTACAGTCCGGTAATGCGAAACTGCCGACCGGTTTCGCTGGTTATATCAATTTGAATTTCGATATGTTTCGGCGGCAGCACATCGGGAAACTTGTCAGCCCATTCTATGAAGGTTATACCGTCTCCTTCAAAATAATCGTCAGGACTCAAGCGCAAAAATTCCGCCGAAGAAGTCAGCCGATAAGCGTCAAAGTGATAGACCGGTATGGTACCGCTGTATTCACGCAGTAGGACGAAGGTCGGACTCGCAACATCTTCCGGCGCAATACCGAGGTGTTTCGCAACTGCCTGCACCAGTGTTGTTTTACCGGCACCGAGAGTTCCGTTCAATGCAACGACGCAAGGAACCGGTAACTTTTCGGCAAGCATACTGCCGAGTTGACGAGTACCGTCAAGGTCTTCTGTTTGAATGATTGTTTCTTCTGCTGTCATGTATAGAATGATAATGACTTTGACCGTATTGTCAATGGATAGTATGCGCCGCTATGCTCGCCGTTGCACGTCAACACAAATTCCATTACAATGGAGATGGATGTTGTAATATATCGGGAGAGGGGAGAGGGGTAATGGCAAAAAAGTCAAGAAGCACAAATACATCACTGAACAAAGCGAGAACGGCAAGAAATGATGAGTTCTACACCTGTCTCACCGACATAGAACGCGAATGCAAACACTACGAAGAACAATTTCACGGAAAAACAATTTTATGCAACTGCGATGACCCGCAGGTTAGTAATTTCTTCCGCTTTTTTTTCACAAGTTTTCATCGTCTCGGCTTGAAAAGAATCATCTCCGTCTGCCGTAAAAGCAAAGGCGGGCAAGGAATGTATTGCGTCTATGACGGAAAAGAGCGAACAGACGGAATTATCGAAGACGGCGATTTTCGCTCACCGGCATCTATCGAATTGCTGAAGCAGGCGGACATCGTTTGTACCAATCCGCCGTTTTCGCTCTTTCGGGAATATACCGCTCAACTGATGACATACCGGAAAGAATTCTTGATAATCGGAAATGATAACGCCATCACTTATAAAGAGATTTTTCCGCTGATAAAAGAAAACAAATTGTGGCGGGGATATGAACGCGTCAAACAATTCATTACGGACAAAAATGAAATTAAAAAATTCGGAAATGTCGGCTGGTACACTAATTTGGATGTATCGTATCGTCACGAAGAAATGTTTCTGCGGAAACGATATTCGCCGGACAAATATCCGAAGTATGACAATTACGATGCGATAGAAGTAAGCAAACTTGCGGACATTCCCTGCGATTGGGGCGGCTGCATGGGTGTTCCAATTACGTTCATTGAAAAGTATAATCCGAAACAGTTCGAGATAATATGGACTACCGACAGAGGCGGCGACGGCATGCTGGACTGGTTGAAGAAACCGTATCATCTCGGCTACGGCTCCGGCTATGTCAACAACGTGAAATTGTATAAACGTATTATCATCCGCAGGCGGATATAATTACCGGATGTAAATAAAATGAAAATCTAACAATCAAAAACGATGTCCAAGATAAATATCCCTCGAATTGATTCCCGCTGCGATGATGTTGCCGTTAAAATTGCACAGTTGCGGGAAAAATTAAGTCCCCGCGGCAATGTTGTCAGCGAAAGCAGCCGGGCAAGAACCGTTGAAGTATTCGGCGAAACGCTCACGCCGATTCAAGTCGTTGAAAAAATTTGCAGCGATATTCACACCAACAGTTTGCCTGCACTGCTGAACTATTGCAAAAGAATTGACCAAGCGGAACTGACCGCCAAAACATTGCGGGTTCCACTTGACGAAATCAAGGCGGCGTCCAAAAAAGTTGATGCGGCGTTCTTAACTGCCGTGCGAAATATCCGCAATCGAATCGAAACATTTCAAAAAGCGATTCTGCATAAAAACGTGCGGCTGGAATGTACCGGCGGTTATCTTGCGGAAAGATACCGACCGCTGCGCCGCATTGGAATCTGTGTGCCGGGCGGAGCGGCGGCGTATCCTTCAACCGTTTTGATGACGGCAGTTCCGGCGCAGGTTGCAGGCGTTCAGGAAATTGCCGTTATGGTGCCGCCGACTGAATTCGGTGCTTACAATGCCGAGATGCTGGCAACCTGCAATGAACTCGGTATTACCGAAGTGTACCGGATGGGCGGAGCGCAAGGCGTTGCCGCACTAGCGTATGGAATCGCTGACAATACCGCCGGTAAAACACGTTCTATAATTGAACGTGTTGACAAGATAGTCGGTCCCGGTAATCTGTTTGTTGCGCTGGCGAAACGTTTTGTTTTCGGTGAAGTTGATATTGATTCCATTGCCGGTCCGAGCGAAGTCGTTGTTATAATTGACGGTTCGACAAATCCAGTTTATACTGCTTATGATATATTGGCGCAAGCGGAACATTCGCCGGGTGCGAGCATTCTCATCGGCTGGGACGAAAAGAGCATCGAGGCAAGCGTCAAAGCGATTGAAGAACAGGTCGATAAGGTGGAGCGCGGACAGTTGGCAGCCCGTTCTCTTGAGGAGTTCGGGGCGGTGATTCTTGTCCGCAATCCAGAAGAAGCGTGCCGTATTACTAATGAAATTGCGCCGGAACATTTGCATATTGCAACGGCAAATGCGGAAGAGTTGGCGGACAAGATTTCTTGTGCCGGTGCGATATTCTTGGGGAATTACACGCCGGTTGCAGTCGGAGATTACGCGGCGGGTCCGTCACATGTTTTGCCGACCAGCGGAACGGCAAGGTTTGCAAGCGGATTGACCTGCAACGATTTCCTGCGGGCGAACAGCATCTTGTCGTTCAGTAAAGAAGGACTTGCGGAATTGGCATCGGACATCGATATTCTTGCAACGAAAGAAGGACTAACTGCTCACCGCGGCAGTGTGAGGCAGCGGCTTGTTTAGCAGGCGGTTCTACGAACCGCCGCTAAACTAACTACGGAGTATTCCTCTTCACGAGATAATCCCCCAGTGAGGGAAACAACTGCAGGACGGCAAACAGCAGCCGCGCCTTTGCCGGTACCACTAACTCCGGCTTGCGCTGTTCACAATACTTCAAAATCTGTTTCGCCAGATAGTCCGGTTTGATTTTTTTGACCTTAACGCCTCCGCCAGCTTGGCGTGCTTCGTCCGGTATGCCTTCTATTCCTTCAAGCGGATAGAGCCGTTCATTTTCCCGCTCAATCGGACCCGGACAGACAAGCAAAACGTGCAAGCCCTCCGCTCCGTGTTCCAACCGAAGTTGCTGCGAATAAGCCGCTACCGCAAACTTCGTTGCCGGATACGCACCTACGAACCTTGCCGCACTCTTTGCCGCTAACGAACCGATGTTGACGATATGCCCCTTGTTTTTCAACAGCATCGGCGCAAAGGTTCTCGTGCAGCGGACTGTTCCGAGTACATTCAATTCAAAAAGCGATTGAAACTGTTCCGGCGTGGTATCGAGAACTTTGCCCCGCATTGACCGACCGGCACTGTTGACGAGAACATCAAGCGTCCCGAAACGCTGCTCGACCGCTTCACGAATTTTTTCAACATCGTCCTGCTTCGTGATGTTTGCCTGTACCGGCAAAACATTGCCGCCGATTTCCTGCGCAACGGCGTGAACGTTGTCTTCAAGCGCAACGATGCAAACTTCGGAACCCGCCAAATAAAATGTTTCGGCAATGTTGCGTCCCAGCCCGCTGGAACCGCCGGTGATTAAAACCTTCTTGTCTTTCCAATATAAGGACATTGTGATACAATAACTTTAGTTGTACGTAAAACGGCTTGAAATTGTTTTTGATATATTATACCGCATTATCGTGTTATGTCTTGTACGTCGAAAAAAAAATACAGCGGTGCTGCCGTTGTTCTTGAAAATAAGTTGGTCGCCGAAGATACGTTTCATCTTATACTGAAGATTGCGGGGGCTTTAGCCCCCGCCTCTTTGGCGGGGCAATTCGTTATGCTGCGTTTGCCGAACCGCAGTGACCCGCTGCTCGGAAGACCGCTAGCAATTTACCGCTGTAAAAGAATTGACGACTGGACGCAACTCGAAGTTGTTTATCTCGTTGTCGGCAAAGGAACGAAAGCACTTTCCGAAATACGCAGCGGCGACCATCTAGAATTGACGGGACCGCTCGGCAATGATTTCAATATCGACCAGACAGTTCACAACATCTTCGTTGCGGGAGGAATCGGACAAACACCGTTTCTACAACTTGCCGAAAATATAGGGAAGCAAACCCGCTGCACTTTACTTTACGGTGTACGAAGTAAAACCCGCTTCGCGCTGGTTGAACACTTTGAAGATACCGGCATTGAAGTATTGCTCGCAACTGACGACGGCAGTGCCGGTCATCACGGCTCGGCAGTTGATTTAATCCGGCAGGTTGTCAAGCCGAATGAACCGGCGCGGCTCTTGTGCTGCGGTCCCAAACCGATGCTGCGGGCAGCGTTTGAAGTTGCAAAGGAGTTGGGATTGCCCTGTGATGTTTCGCTGGAAAGTCCGATGGCGTGCGGTCTCGGCATTTGTTTCGGCTGTGTTGTACCGGTTCGGGGACAAGACGGAACTATTGATTACCAAAGGATTTGCGAAGCGGGACCGGCATTCGACGGATATTCGATTGACTGGAATTCGTTTCTGTCATCATCTTCGGCGGTTTCGTCTTCGTCGGGTTCTTCTTCGTAATGTTCTTCGAGATTTTTGAGTTTCAATATCGCTTCTCTTGCGCGGACGAGGAATGATTCTTTTGTTTCGCCCATTTCGAGCCAAATCGGCGGACCGAAGATTACGCGGGAAAGCATCGGCACCGGCAGTGTTTCGCCGCGGGGCAAAATGCTGTTCAGATTATTTAGATAGACGGGAATCAGTTCCAAGTCGGGACGTTTTTTGCAAAGGTGATAGAGACCGCTTTTAAAGTTTCGCAGGATTCCGTCTTCGGAGCGGCTGCCTTCGGGAAAGATGATGAGGGAATATGTATCGGCAATTTCCCGCAGCATAACGGCGACGGGTGTGTTTCGGATACTGACGTTTTCCCGTTCGATGAGAATTGCATTGAATAATTTTTTGGAGATATATCTGCGGATTGGACCTGCGTCCCAATAGTCCTGTGCGGCGACCATTCGGGTTGTTTCTCTAACTCTCATGGGCAGTGCAGCCCAAATGACGAGAGCATCAAGATGGCTGGTGTGATTGCCGAAATACACTCTTTGGCAGGTATCCGGTTGGGAATCGTACCAGAGAACGGTTGCGCCGCTCAAAAATCGGGCGGTTAAAATCAGAATGTTCTTTGCGATACGG
>WRCR01000155.1 GCA_009783865.1 Planctomycetaceae bacterium
AGGCAATCGGAGTCGAGACCAACGCACCGCCGGCAGGTCCGCGGTTGCCGTTCTTTTCAATGCCCGCCGCCCGAAATTCCAAAGCAACGATGCGCAATTCCTTGATTGTTCCTTGTTCCACACCGGCAAGACCGGGACCTTCATAAACGTTTTGAACGTAGAAGATTCCCGTCTTTTGCGTATAGTCCACCGGTGAATAGCGCAGCATCGGCACCGTCCGCGGCTTCAACGGAACGGTTTGGGCGCAACTAACTACGGGGTCCCAAGCAAGCAATTCCCGCTTCCGATTATGAATATCCATGTAGTAAATCCCGAAAGGAATGTCGTATTTCCTGCCTTGAAAACCATCCGGTGTATAAGTTACGATGAAATTCTCTTCGTCAATGGCAAGCGGATATTGAAACTGTTCGCCGTCTTGCCCGTATGCGTCAATTCGTTCCGCCTTTGTTTCACGAATCGGAGCAATGAGTTGCGCACCTTCATTTTCCTGCGTTCCTTTAGAGCGGTCAATGATGATTAACTTGCCGCGCTGGTCGTTATGATGTCCGCTGGCAAGAGCAACGAGTTTAGACGAATTCGGAATTTCTCTGGCGTGCATAACCGTTGTCGGAAAATACGAATTGTTGCCGTAATATTCTGTTTTTGCGGTTCCGTCGTAGTTCATAACAAACAATCCTTGCGGAAAAATTTGTCCCCGGTCGTTGTAATCCCAGCGGGTGAAGATAACGCGTCCATCGGAAAGTGTTTTCGGATAATTCGTGTGAACTTGGTCGAAACCGTACCGCCGCATGAAACGTCCTTCGCCGTCAATGACGTAAAGGTTTGTGACATCCGTCCACCAGCAGTCAACGATTTGCATACAGCGGGTTGAATTGAACAGGATATTGCCGTCGGGCAGAAAGCACGGTTCGACATCGGCAAAGCCGGGACCGAAGGTCAACTGCATCGGCTGCGAGATACCGGCGGTGATGTCTGCGGCATCATTGATTTTCACTTTATACAGATGGTAATCATCTTTCAATATATCGCTGCGCATTGAAAAGACAATTTCGGCAGCGTCGTAGGAAACATCGGGGTCGCGCAGATTGCCGCTGCCGCCGACTTCGAGCAGCAGTGTTTCGGTGGTTGTACCGTCTGCGTTGATGTTCAGGGCGAGAAGTTTTCCTCCGAGCATATCGCGGCGTTCAGGAAATTGCGCATCGCTGGGTGCTTCGGTATAGGCGTAATGCGAACCGCCGAGGACTTGATGTTTCGTGAAAATCAGCACAGGATAGTTCTGATGAACGATTTGTAATCGGTTTTTTCGGCGTTCTTTACAGCAGTCGAAGTACAGGGCTTTCCAAGCGGGGGCGTTGCCCGGCACGGTTGCCAAGTCAGCGAGATGCTGCCGGAATTCTTGCGCGGGTACTTCTGTAAGAACTTTATTGACGAGGGCGGTTTCTAAAGTGTTGCCGCCGGCATCGGTGAAGTAGGAATGACCGGCAGCACCGTCTTGACGCAGATAGTCCTGTTGCAGGCGTTCTTCGAAACTTTTCGGACAATAGCGTTGCGCGGATACCGAAACGCAAAACGCTAAAACGCAGAATACGGAACAAAGGATGGAATGTTTCATGTCAATTTATCGAAGTTGGCGATAGAATAGTGTCAGTATTTTTACCATATTTTGACGAAGAAAACAAGGGCAAATCAGAGCGGCGTTGCGCAAGCAGCGTTTTATCTCTACCACACTTTTGGTTTGTCTGTGGGTTGAATAATTTCAATGTTCTTGCCGGATTGCATAATGACGAATAAACCGCGTTTCAGAGCATAGTCCCGAACATTGTCATCGATAACGCCTCCTCCGACAGCCGCGATGAAATGGCGTTTGTCGTTTCGATAGTCGGCATATAAGCGATATTTTTTTACCCGCTTAATGTGCTCTTTGATGTCTCCAATCGTCAATTTCGTTTTGACTTCAACGAGCAGGGCATAATCGCCGTCTTCTAAAAATAAATCAACTTCGCCATGAACACCGATAGCATCTTCGCGAAAGGACATACCGCGGCGGCTGCATTGCGTGAAAGTGTATCCTAACTCTTGAAATAGTTGAACAATTCCGCCTCTGACCATTGTTTCGATGAGTTCGCCGATGCGGTCTCCGAATTCCGCAAACCGCTTGTTCCACTTTTTCTGCTCCCTTTTTTGAGCCAGTGCGTTTTCTTCCACAATCCGGGCGGTCTCTTTTTGAGCGAGACGCATTTCTCTTATCTGTTCCCCATTTTTGATGAACAGAGCCATTACTTCTTCGAAAGAGGGTACTGGTTCAGTGGACATTGTAAATCTCCTGCTTAGCATTTAGCAATACAGTAATATTCTACCACAAGGAAGAGAAAAGGCAATACAGACGGATAAGGCGTTGCTTGCGCAACGCCGCTCCGTTTGTAGAGCCGGAGTACCGGCTAAATCGAAATGAACTAAACCGGTTTCGCCGCCGGATTCTCCTTGTTGCTGTAAATCTGAAACGGTATCGTATGATTGCTCATGTCGAAACATTCTATTTCCAAATGCTCAGGCCATGCATCCAACTGCGCCCGCACGACAATTTCAACGTTGCCGTCCCGTTCAATCGACGCAAGTTCAGAACGTTTTCTGTTGTTCAGATAATCCACGACATCATCGGCAAGCGTAACTCTGATTTTCGCAATGTTCGGCTGCTGCGAAGCAAGAACCAGCGCACGGAACACATCAAGAGCCATACTTTCCGGTGTTTTTACAACACCGCCGCCGTGACAGCAAGGACATTCCTGATACACACTCCGCTTCAAAGAAGGGCGAATCCGCTGCCGCGTCATCTCAATCAAACCGAAAGGACTCGTCCGCAATATCTTCGTCTTTGCGCGGTCTCTGCGCACTGCGTCCCGCAGCGTCTTTTCAACTTGACGGCGATGTGCTTCCCGCCGCATATCAATAAAATCATTAACAATTACGCCGCCCAAGTCGCGGAGACGAATCTGGCGTGCTATTTCCGTTGCGGCTAACAAATTCATTTGAAATGCTGTGTCTTCGGCATTGTCTTCACTGCGGAAAGAACCGCTGTTGACATCAATCGCAACCAGTGCCTCGGTCTGGTCAATCATGAGATAACCGCCGCCTTTGAGCGGAACCCGCCGATGATTGATGCGGGCTATCTCCCGGTCAATTCTGTAATGGTGAAAAATCGGTTCCTTGCCGGAATAGTATTTGAGTGAGCCGACAAACTTCGGCATAACGAATTCCAGAAATTCTCTTGCCCGCTGAAATGCCGCTTCTTCGTCGATAACAATCGAGTCAATATCCGTGTTGACAATATCGCGTATTGTCCGAATGATAATGTCGCTCTCTTCGTAAATGTCGATTGGCGCAGGCATCTTCTGAATCCGTTTGACAATTACCTGCCAGAGACGCAAAAGATACAGCATATCCCGCTGTAAATCTTGCAGCGAACGGTCAGCACCGGCGGTGCGGACGATAAATCCCAGATTTTTCGGGGGATTCAACGTCCGCATTATGTCTTTCAAACGGCGGCGCGCTGCCTCGTCTTCGATCTTTCTCGAAATACCGACGCGTCCCAATGAAGGCATCAGAACAAGATACCGACCCGGTATGCTGATATAAGTCGAAAGAGTAGGTCCTTTATTTCCGATACCGTCTTTGATTACCTGAACGAGAACTTCATCGCCCCGTTTGAAAACTTCTTGAATCGGCGGCTTGAAGCGCGGTCGGCTGTTGTAATCATCATAATTATGATGCTGATACTGTCTGCCGAATTTTTCTTCTTCCTGCTGTTTTCGTTCTTCCCAATCCGGAACTTGTTGAAAATAACACGCTTCGACATCGCTGATATGCAGAAAGCCGTTGCGTCCGACTCCGAAGTCAACGAAACACGCCTGAATACTCGGTTCAATGTTGACAACGACACCTTTGTAGATGTTGCCTACGAAACTGTCCTGCGTTTTTCTTTCGACGTAAAGTTCTTCAAGGACACCGTCTTCTACCATAGCGATGCGGCACTCTTCGGACTGCCGCGCATTGATGAGCATTTCCTGTTTCATCGTAATAATCCTTGTTGCTGTTGAAAATCCGGCAAAAGGAGCGCGCATCAGTTTGCGTTTGCAGTTCTCGATATTTCCGTTATATATGCTTTCATTCCTTGGTTAGCACACAGTTGGTTCTGGCGGGAAAAATGCTTTTGAATAATTCGCCGCCCAAGCCGAGCAGTGTTAATACTTCGGGAACACCGGCATCGGGTCCCGTCTGCGGCAGGAGTTCAAAAGTGAGCAAACCGGTGTCGGGCGAAAAATCAATTGCCGACAAGGTCTTGCGGACATCAACGGTTTTCCCGTTTTTCTTTTGAACCGGCGCAGAGGATTGTGAAAGTAATAAACGGATTTTTTCTGGAAGTTCCGTCCGCTGTTCTTTTGGAATACTCAAGTGATAGACGGAAAGAGCCAAACGGGCTTTTTTTTCCTGTTCATTGAGCATTCTTGCTTTGACGAAGCGCAGTCCTTGCGGGGACTGTTTGTTCAAAGCGGCAAGAAGAGCGTCTGAATTGACCGGAGGGGTTTCTTCGGTGAACTCTAATTCGAGGACTTCATCGAGACCTTCGATTCCCAGTGCAAGGGCGGACGGCGAACTCATCCGAATTTTCGGATGGAACCCACTGCTTCTTGCTAAGGGAAGCCGGACGCGCCTGAACAGCGATTCAAAGGAACGCAGCAGGTCGTTATGTCCGATATATCGTAAGTTTCCCGATTTGCTAAAGCGCAAACGTACACGTTGTCGAACCATTATGATTCGAGCAGCGGCGATGCCGTGACCGCCGCCTCCTGATAAAGTTGTTTTGTTGAAATTTGTTGTAAATACGCAATATATTCTATACGCAACGGATACCCGTCCGTTTAGACTTTCTATTTCTGTCGAAATTATAACAGAAATTTTGTAAATTGCAATAGGACGAGAAAACGGGGGGTAAAAAACACACCCATTTATACAAATTCCTACTAAAGATTTACACTCCCTTAGCGTGATTTCCAATCCTGCGCTTGTATTATTTCGACTATTATGTATAATTACATTTGGTTGTATCTTTTTTACCCCTATTATTTCGGTACGGACGAACTTTCGTCCTGCCGAAACTAACATTTATGAAGGAGTTTTTCGTGACAAAACGATTTTTTACAAGCGAAGCAGTTAGCATGGGACATCCCGACAAACTTGCCGACCGAATTTCCGACAGCGTTCTCGACGCACTATTCGCCGAAGATAAATTCAGCCGCGTCGGCTGTGAAACATTAGTAACAACCGGTCTTGCGATTATTGCCGGTGAAATCACCACTAAAGCGAAAATTGACTATGCCGCTGTGGTACGGAAAGCTATACAGGATGTCGGATACACCGATGACCACTGGGGCATCTGTGCCGATACCTGCGCCGTGATGGTCGCACTGGATAGGCAAAGTCCCGACATCGCCATGGGCGTTGACCGCGACGGTGCCGGAGACCAAGGAATGATGTTCGGTTACGCCTGTAATCACACGCAGGAATATATGCCGCTGCCCATTGCACTGGCACACCGGATTACCAATCGGCTGACCGATGCCAGATTCAAAGGAGAAGTCAACTGGCTCCGTCCCGACAGCAAGAGTCAAGTAACCGTCGAATTCGACGGTCTTAAACCGGTGCGGATTGATTCCGTTGTTGTTTCGGCACAACATGACCCCAGCATCGACCAAAAAGGAATTGCCGACTATATCATTCCGAACATCATCGAACCGATGCTGCCGAAGGACTTGGACACAAAGGGAATCAAGTATTATATTAACCCGACGGGCAATTTTGTGCGCGGCGGACCGCACGGCGACTGCGGCTTGACAGGACGCAAGATTATCGTTGACACTTATGGCGGCTGGGCTTCTCACGGCGGCGGTGCTTTCAGCGGAAAAGACCCAACAAAAGTTGACCGCAGTGCCGCCTATATGGCACGTTATATTGCCAAGAACGTCGTGGCGGCGGGAATAGCCGACTCGTGCGAAATTCAGTTAGCGTATGCGATTGGCGTTGCCGACCCGGTGAGCGTCTTGGTGAACACCCGCGACACTGGAAAAATCGCCGAAGAGAAATTATCGCAGATAATTCGGGACCTTTTCCCGCTGACTCCGAAGGGCATTATCGAGGCGTTGGACTTGCGTCGTCCGATTTACAGCAAGACGGCGGCAGGCGGACATTTCGGACGCAATGAACCGGAGTTCTACTGGGAAAAAACCGACAAAGCGGAAGAGTTGAAAAAACTAGCCGGCGTTTGATTTAACTACGAAAAAAAGAGGCGGGCGGCTTTAACCCCCGCCTTTCGTCTCTTTACTTCTTCGTTCTCTCTTGATTTTTCCTGCTGCCGGTATTATCATGCCTCTTGTCACGTTTTTATTTACATCATGCCGAAATCTTTTTATTCGAACAAAGGGAAACAATGACAAAATATCCGCTTTTTTGTTCCGCAGTATCTATTTTTTATGTTCTCCTCGGTTCGCTGATTTTCGCTCAAGAACAGCGCACATGGACTGACGATACCGGCAAGTTCAAAATCGAAGCAAAACTTCAGCGCGTCGAAGACGATAAGGTCTTCCTCGAAAAATCAGACGGAAAAATCAGTTCCATTCCGCTGGCGAAATTATCAAAAGAAGACCGCGAGTACCTCGATTCGCTTAAGAACAATCCCTTTGCCGATGAAGACGAAAATCCGTTTGCCGAAGATATGTCAACTAAACCTTCAGCCGGAAACACTTCAGCCGCGAGACAAACATCCGGCGGCGGCTTCGATATGGAGCCGAAGTTGATTGTCAACAAAGGAGTCGTTTCCTATATCGGAGCGAACAACACTTCATGGAATTGTCAGCCGGATGTGGACTCAACACCCTCTTTTGACGAAAGACCGCCGACAGTGCAGTTCGGAATCGAGGAAATGCCAATCGGTACTAACGTTGATTACGATGTTGTTCCTTACCTTGCCGGCGGAAAACCCAGTGTCCTTGCCGCAGTCAAAATAAAACTGTCCCGTATGGGCGGCGGTGCAAGCCGTTCTCCGCGTCCTTCCGCCAGAAACAGAACGGAAAGTCCGAAACAGGAACTCACCGAAAATGAAACCCGATTTGTTTTTTGCAATCTCGAAACAGGTGAAATGCAAAACGAATCCGTTCCGTATAAAATATCGCTGCTCGATGTTTCACCGGACGGAACAACGGCAGTGTTCCGCAGCGGCGACTGGGATTATAATGAAAGCGGCAAGAAGAACGTCCTGTACATTGCAGACATCGCTTCCCGAAAAGTGAAAGTCCTGCACGCGTTCGCTCCTTTCGATAATGAACGGTCCGAATACCAGCGCGACATCACCGATGCCGCTATGATTGACAAAGATACGGTATTGATACGCGGCAATTCCCTTATCGTTTTTAACGTGAAAAACAATCGGGTTGTCTGGCGGACAGATAAAGCATCGTCCGCACCTGCCTTCTCGGCAAATAAAAAATACTGTATCGTGAACGGTTCGATGCTTGAAGCCGCAACTGGAAAGAGCGTCGGAAAATTTGAAACCGATAATGATTCGGGCGCGTTTTCCTTTTCGCCGGACGGAAAAACCGTTGCATACAGCGGACTAATCGATAGAAACATTACATTCTTCGATGCTCTAACCGGTCAGGGCAGCGAACCGGTTTTTATCGATGCCTACAATGCAAAACCCCTTTGGACGAACAATCAGTTTATTTTAATTTTCGACAAACTAATTGACTCAAAAACGAAGGCGGTTGTCTGGAAATACAATTCGCCGCAATTTTACTTCGGCGGTTATACCTGGTATCTATGCGGCATGCGCAGCGATAGGCCGCTTGTACCGGCAAAGTTGCCGCATCCCGCTGCGGCGGTCAATGCGCTGAAACCGGAATGGGCATTGGCTCCCGGCAAAGAAGCCGTTATCAAAATCGACGGCAGTATCACCGACCGAAAAAGTGAAATTTTTGCACACCTTGAAAACGCTCTCAAGGATAACGGTGTCAGAATAAAAGACAACGCACCGATTGTTGTTGAAGCAAGTGTAAAAAAGGAAGCAGAAAAAAGCGTCTTTTATGTGACCAACAGAGGATTTGGAATGCCGTTTTCGTCGCCCATGTTCTCAAGACCGGGTGAAGAAGGAACGGAAATCAAGTACATTCCCGAAGTTTTCTCGGTTCAAATTAAAAAGGGGGATAAAGTATATTGGGGAACATCGAGAACCAAAGCACCGCCGCAAAACATTTCGCTTGATGAA
>WRCR01000156.1 GCA_009783865.1 Planctomycetaceae bacterium
GGAAGAATTGGTCATAACATACTCCTGCGTATAGAAAAAAACGGAAAAAACAATAACGTGATTATAACAGCAGCAGAAAGAAATACCAGTTGGAGCAGCGAGCGGTTAGAGGCGGGCAGCGAGAGAGCCGACGGCTGTGTCGCCGCAATTTACCGCTCTTGCATTTTCGCCGACAAACATGTTATAATGGTCACTTCCGAAGGAGACATTATGAAAAATCTATACCGTATTCTGTTCGTTGTATTATTTTTCGGCACTGTTAGTTCTGCTTGGGCAGAGCGGGACGACAAATTGTCCGAAGACAATCAAGCGGTTATCAAAGAAAAACGCAAAAAGATTGAAAACGAAATCGCCCTGTTGAAAGACCATCCTTGGGCAGGCCGCTATTATCATGGTAATGGTCTTGGCGCAAACGTCATGCTGACTTTGGCACCCAAAAATGGTTTTACCATAACTTGGTTCGGCTGTATGGGTTTATACGACCAAAACCACGGCACCGTTGAGTGGAACGAAGACAGTGTTAAGTTTTCCTTTGCATTTGGAATGGAAAGCGGCTACATCGGCAATTACGCAGCCGAATACAAGCCGATACGATGGGGAAACCGGCTTTATCTTATTCCAACTAGCGAAATCATTGCATTTTGCAATGCCGTCAATTCCGGCAATGAACCCCGGAAGGGTGTAAACGGTTTTTTCTTCCTCCAATGGGGCGATGAGAAAAAGGAAGTCAAAGGAAAGCCGGAGTTGCCCGAAAAATTTATGCCGTATCTGCTTGATAAGCCGGTCGATGCCGCAATTGTATCTATCAAAGATACGCAGGAAAAAAAGGGAGCAACAATAGCAACCGTTGTTGTAAATAAAGGAAAAGCGGATGGACTTCTGCCCGGTATGCAACTGCACGTCATCAAACCGAAAGACGTTTACGAAGAAGTGGTATTAACGCTGGTCGGTGAAAAGCAATCCGAAGGAAAGTACGTTTACGGTCGTCATCATGAAACGGTGTTCCGAACTCCGGCACCGGCAAAAGGTTGGCAACTTTCAACCCGTCCGAGTTGGAGACGATGAAATAGGTATCCGGGGACTGCACCGGAGTACCGGCAAATTGCCGCAGAAAACGAAAATAACAATTACTCCGATTGTATTGCCTAAAACGGATGTAAAACATTTGCGGAAATCGGCACCGAAAAATACCGATAACCTCAACAGGAGTTTATCACAATGACGGAACCGATGCCGGAAAATATCGATGCCGCTGCTTCAACGGAGGAAGAATTTCGACCCTCGGAAGAAGTCCGCCTACTTCGGCAGGAATTAACAGAACGCCTCGCTGCACTCGCAGAAAAATACACCGCCACGCAGGAAACAACAGAAACAACGGAAACAATAGAGACAACAGAAGTCCCCGCCGAAGAAATATATGTTTCCGTACGGTCTACTTTTCAGGAACATCTCGAAGCGGCAACGCTGGCAATCTCACAGTTGCAGAGGCAAAATACACAGCCCGATTTTCCTCGTCAAACAATCGCAGCAGAACCCTTGGAAACAGCAGTTAATACTGCGTTAGAAGAGACAGAAACAACGAAGAAAAGTCCTCCGCAGTCAGTTCTCGAAATTATGAATTCCGTCCTGACTGCCGTCGGCGTATTAGGATTTTTGTGGATAATGATGCTCTATCTTCGCGGAGATGACGTTTCGCAGGTCGGCGTTCCGCTCATCGCTGCCGGTCTCGGTCTGATAGCAATCGGAATCAGTGGACGGCTAATACAGAATCATATCAACCGCCCAAATTGGACGGTGCTTTCACAGTAAGCCGCTTCATAATTTTCTACTTCATAATTTTTTTAGGCGGATATTCTTTATCTGAACATTCATCGGGTCTTTCGAGACGTGAATCTGAATTGCAAGAATTCCCTTTTTCCGGTTGGTATCTCCGTCATCGTTGGTGACGCTGACAACCGTTCCGTTAATGATGTGCGTCAGTTTATCTCCTTCGGCGCGGATTTCGTAAGTATTCCAATCTTCGACTTTGAGTAATTTCTTCAGTTCGGCATCTTCGGCAAATCTCTTTTCGGACTTTCGTTTCGGTCCGTTTTCGAGAATCGACTCGGTGCCGCGATTCGTCAAAATGCCGCCGTAACCTTCGCCGTAGAGAATGCCGCTGTAACTATGTGCGCCGTCAAAGTCCGCTTGATAACCATTGACGCTCCATTCCTTGCCGCCTTTGAAACTGCGGTATTGGAAACCGGAATTGCCGTTGGCGGAAATTTTAATGTCGGCTTTGAAAATGAAGTTCTCGACTTCACCGCCTGTCCAAGTGATGAACTGATTATAGGTTAGTTTCGCTTCGCCTTCATCGGCGGTTTGACCGTTCATCGCTCCGTCTTTGACACTCCAAATAGCGGGATTGCCCGACCAGCCGGTCAAGTCCTTTCCGTTGAAGATGGAAACGAAACCATCTTTGTCTGCTTTTTCGTCCTGCGCTGAAACAGAACCGTTGAAAGCAAATGTTGCGATGCAAAACATCGAAAAAATCAACAAACTTTTTCTCACTGTAATTCTCCTGACTGTAATTTTTTTGAAAACTGTAGTTTTTTGAGTGGAGTAAATTCCTAACACAAATACATTTTATCATGACCGCAAAGGAATAACAACAGCGGTACAGCAGGGCTTGCAATAAGCAGAAAAATATGGTACGTTGATGGCGGATAAATTAATGATTGCGCGGGGGCGGCGGGGTACAAGCCCGCCGGATTATTGGAGTTGTATTAACAGCGTTGTATGTCATGTCAGAACAATCGAAATCTTCCGTAGTAAAATGGTTATTGCTTTCCGTCATTGGGTACATTTTGCTCGTTGGGGTAAGTTATGTCATGTGGTTGATATACATGTCCGACGACTTTCGTGCAGCGAGAGAACTCCAACATCGAGGAATCGATGTCATCTATAACTGGCGAGACAGCGTGATTCCCCGAATGGATCCCACTCACGTCGGCGGTAACAACCTGAACATAACACCGAAAGACAGCCAGTTAATCAGCCGATTACCTCGCTTGTACAGTTTGGACCATGGGGAATGGGAAGCAGGCGATATGTCCGGCTTGGACTTGGACGAAATCGGAAAAAACTGTCGGGAGTTGACTTACTTCAGGCTCTGTAACGTAAAACATTTTCCTCCGATAAATGACATTCGGAAGTTGGCGGCATGTCCGATAGACATGTTTATACTGGAAGCGAAAAATATCCCTTGGAACGATTCTGATTTGGAGGTATTTTCGGGTTTTACGAAACTTGAAACACTCTATCTTGATTGCGACAGTACCGGAATCACTAACACAGGCTTGGAGTACTTAGGACATATTCCAACTTTAAAACAGTTGACACTTCTAAACACTAGCATTACTACGGAAGGTATTGAAGCATTCCAGAGGCAATGCCCGGATGTGGATATTCGTTTCAAATGAACACAAACGCATACTGCGCAGGAAAATCTTTCCACCTGTTCACGTGGTAGTGTGTGCTCTTTTGGCATTAAATTAGGAATTTTTTCACGCAAAGGCACGGAAAAGTCAATACCTTGTTTCCCCTCCTCGTGCCTTTGTGCCTCCGTGTGAAAGAAACCTCAATGAAAACTCATATTATTCAATTTGTCCAAATTTACTACAACCTCGTGAACAGTTGGAAAATTTTTACACACCCTGTTGTATCGGAATAAATTACCATCTCTTTATTTTCACCGAAAAATATGCAAAAATAAACGGCGGTTTTTATTTCCTATCAACTTCCATTCGGAGTATTTTTATGAAAGAAAGTTTTCCTTCCCGCCGCAGTTTCCTGAAAACAAGCGGCGTTATTACCGCCGGTACCGTTTTGAGCGGACTTGCTGTTCCCAAAGTGCATAGTGCCGAAGATAATACCATCAACGTCGGCATGGTCGGCTGCGGCGGACGCGGCGGCGGCGCAATCCGGCAAGCATTAAATACCGGCAACACAAAGTTGGTCGCCATCGGCGATGCCTTCGGACATCGCGCTGAAAATATGGTCAACGCCCTGAAAAATGACGAAAAATTTGCTCCGAAAATCGCCCAAGATGTACCGACTTTCGGCGGTATGGACAACTTTAAAAAAGTGGCTGACGCTCTTTCGCCCGGCAGTGTTATCATACTTGCAACGCCGCCGGCGTTCCGTCCGCAGCATTTTGATTACGCCGTCAATCGCGGACTGCACGTTTTCGCCGAAAAACCCGTTGCAATAGATTCGCCCAGTTGCAAACGCATCTTAGCCGCCAATGAAATCGCTAAACAGAAAAATTTGAAAGTTGCAGTCGGACTTAATAACCGGCATTACTTCAGAACAGAAGAAACCGTCAAAGCAGTTCAGGACGGCGCAATCGGCGAAATTATTGCCTGCTACGTTTATCGTCTTCAAAATCCGTTTCCTCACATTTGGGATGCCAAATTGAGTATTTTGCAGAACCAACTTCTCGGTTTCCAAAACTGGACTTGGGGCAACGCCAGTTATATGGTTGACTGGATGATTCACAACATCGACATTTGTTGCTGGGCGCACCAAGATAAACTGCCGATTTCGGTGCAGGGACAAGGCGGTCGGCAAGTCCGCAAGTTTAATGACCAGATGTATGACCACTGCGCTTATGAATACCGCTTTGATGACGGTGTGAAAATGACGGTACAACTGCGGCAGATTGCCAACACGTGGATGCGCTTCCAATCGGTGATTCACGGAACAAAGGGCTGCGCCGTTGTTGGTGAAGGTGTCCGCGACCCCGTTATCTATAAAGGGCTCAAGGAGATTAAAGAGAACATATCTTGGAAACCGGAAACGCCGGTCTGCGATTCGTATCAGGAAGAACATCATCGGTTGTTCAAAGCGATTCGGGAAGACAAGCCGCACAACGAAATGGAGCGTGGTGTTGACGCAACTTTCACGTCAATTATGGGGCGCATGGCGGTTGATTCCGGTCATGAACTGACGAGAGAAGTGTGCTGGAACTCGACTTACGAATTGGCACCCGGTCTTGATAATTTGACTTTTGAAAGCGACGCACCGGTAATGCCGGACGAGAACGGCAGTTTCGCTCATCATATTGCTGTTCCCGGTGTGACGAAACAGTATTAAAAACGAAAGATAATAATTACCGATTTTGCGAATCCTTGCGTTCCTAGCGTCCTTTGCGGTAAAAAAAACCACCACAAGGTTCGCAAAGAACGCAAAGGAAGCGCGAAACTTTTGCGCGTCCGCCTTGATAAATACCGCTATGAAAACACAAATCATTTTATCGTTGAGCATTTTTGCCGCTTTGCTTCTTACGTCAATGCCGCTTGCGGCTGGATTTCCACAGTCAAAACTCGGTGAGTTTGACGAAATCACAACCGTCCACGGAACATGGAAACGGGAATCAGGAAAAGCCGCCGTTGTCGCACTTCCCAATCGTCCAGAACGAACCGGTATTCATCTATTCGGACCGGAAGCATCTATTGTCCTGACGCTGCCCGAAACGCAGCGTCTCTACGGTCTTTTCCTTGAACTATTGCGTTGGACGAGCAAGCCGCCGTTCAAGGTCTTTGTCGAGATTCGCGACGGAAATCCGAATTCACCTTGGAAACAGGTCTTTTCACTTGACGAAAAAACAACCGTCAGTACTAAACCGGCGTATTTCGTTTCCTTCGACCCAACTGCCGTTGGTGCCGTCCGTTTTCGCTGCTCGACCACTGAACTGTACGGACTTTTCATTGAGACCTTTGTTCTCAAGAAGTCAGAACCGATGAAGTTTCTACGTTTTGTTCCAGAAGAGACCTACCCGATTGCGGTTCCCATCTGCATTCGCGGAGAAAATGAAGCGGTATTCCAGACCGTATTTGAAACAGAAGGAAACGAGAATCCCATTACCGTTGACCGCATCAAGGTCGAAGTCCGCGGGAGCAGCCAACTGGAATCAATGAAAATCCAAAGCGGCGGCGAGACACTCGTTCAATGGACTCCAAAAGAAGGTGAAAACATTTTGACGCTTAAAGTTCCGGCGAAACCCGACAAGAATATCCTCCAACTTTGCGCAACAGCCAAATCAACGGCAAAAGTTGGTGCTAATATTACAACTTGGATTTCGGAACTGGTCGCTGCCAGTCAAACACTGAAGCCCGACCTTGCTTCTATGACGGTTTCGCCGAAACGCCGCATCGGTTATTATCTCGTCAAGCCGGCGGACAATGACGTTGCGTTTTATCGAATTCCCGGCTTGGCAACTACGAACAAAGGAACGCTCATTGCAGTTTATGACCTTCGGTACAAAAAGGGTGGTGATTTGCCTAACGATATTGACATCGGAATGAGCCGCAGTACGGACGGCGGTCAAACATGGGAGGCGATGAAAAATATCCTCGATATGGGCGGTCATGACGACAACGAAGGAGTCGGCGACCCTGCCATTCTGGTTGACCGCAAGACGGGACGAATTTGGGTCGGGGCTTTGTGGGCACACAAGGGAATTACTTATCATAACTCGGCTCCCGGCATGAAACTTGGAGCATCGGGACAATTTCTTGTCGTTCACAGTGACGATGACGGTTTAACGTGGTCGAGTCCAATCAACCTGACAGAGCCGCTTGCTGCCAATCTTCTTGACCCGGAACTCAAGACGTTTTTTGACGGTCCCGGCTGCGGCATTACAATGCGGGACGGCACCTTGGTGTTTCCTGCGCAGTTTCTCAAAGGGGCGGAGACCATCGGATTGTGGGGCGACATGAATTTGTTTATTTCCGGCTGTCATGCAACGGTCTTTTGGAGCAAGGACAACGGCAAAACCTGGACGCTTGGCAGCGGAGTCAGACCGGGAACGACAGAAGCGCAAGTGGTTGAACTTAATGACGGTTCTCTTCTTCTGACGGTTCGCGACCATAAGAATCCCGGAACCCGTGCCAAGTTCATTACCCGAGACCTTGGGAAAACGTGGGAGGAACATTCGACTAGCAACAAGGCACTTCCTGACCCGGTGTGTCAGGCGAGTATCTTGCGGGTCGCTTCAAAGAAAGACGGTGATGACCGCAATTTGCTCGCATTCTTCAATCCGAATTCTGCCCGCGGACGTGTTAATCTGTCGCTGCAACTCAGCGAGGACGAAGGCGAAACCTGGTCGTACAAAGAACTTTGTTATGCTCCCAATAACTGGGGATATTCCTGTATGTGTATGGTCGACAAATCGACTATCGGTGTTCTTTACGAAACAATAGGCGGATTGATTTTCGAGAAAATTAACGTCAATGACATCATTAAGTTCTAGCCGGTACTCCGACCGTATCACGTTTGGCGGCGGACTCTAAGTCCGCCGTTGATGCTTTGAAAAAATATGGTAAAAATGTGGCTGTAAAAAACGAAATCTTTACCAACATCACGAACAATGCAGATTTTTCCGGCTATTGACATTCGCGGCGGACAATGTGTCCGTCTCAAACAGGGCGATTACAATCAGGAAACCGTCTACGGCAGCAATCCTGCCGAACAAGGACTTCAATGGTGTTCACTCGGCGCAAGACATCTTCACATCGTTGACCTTGACGGCGCAAAAGATAAACTGCCGGTCAACCGGCAAACCGTTCTCGAAATCGTCCGGCAAATCGAAGCACACTTCGGCAGAAACACCATCGAGATTGAAATCGGCGGCGGCATCCGCAACGAAGAAACGATTCGGGATTATCTCACGCACGGTATTGCCCGCGTTGTTATCGGAACATTGGCATTGAAAGAACCGCAATGGTTTCTTGAAATGGCGCACCGGTTTCCGAATCAACTTGTACTCGGCATTGACGCAAAGAACGGCAAAGTCGCAACAGAGGGCTGGCTCGAAAACAGCACTACATCGGCAGTCGAACTGGCGAAGACCTTCAATGACCTTCCGCTGGCGGCATTGGTTTATACTGACATCGCAAAGGACGGAATGATGGCAGGACCAAATCTGCCGGAGATTATAGCGATGAGCAAAGCGGTGCCGTTTCCGGTAGTTGCGTCCGGCGGTATTACCGTGCTTGATGATGTCCGGGCATTGAAGGAAAACAATATACCGGCATGCATCATCGGCAAAGCACTTTACGAAGGCACACTCAAGTTGGAAGACGCTCTGACAGCGGCTGAACCACCTAACATCAAGCCCTAAATTAAAAAATTTTATCGACATAACTGCTTGAAAACAAAACACTTCTGAAAATTGTATCTTTTTGCACATAGTGACTACCTATTTTAACGTTATTTTACCTATCTTGACA
>WRCR01000157.1 GCA_009783865.1 Planctomycetaceae bacterium
GTGCTTCCTGCAAACGGATTTCGGGCCCCTTTCCAAGAGAAGCAGCAGCGGTGCTGCCCTGTAACACTGCAAGCCGGGCATTGACGCTCGCATTCCCCTGTTTTACCTGTTCAATCTGTGTGGTAACCGCTCCCAATTGCTGCTGATTTTCTTCGAGTTTGCGGGAATAACTTCTTTCCGTCAGAATCTTGAAACCAACGGAAGCACCGATGACCGCCAGTCCCAGAAGTCCCCACAAAATCGGCATTTCATTTTCAAATACCTTCCTTCCGCTTTGTTCGAAAAGTAAAATTGCAAGCGGTATTGCACCGACTGCGCAAATCAAACCGATTATCACCGTCATCCAAATCGGAATCGACTGATTCTGCATCAAAAAAGTATTGATGCGGTGCAGGTCTTTGAACCGCGCCATCAATTCCGTATGACGCTGCACAATTCCCTGACTGCGCCGCAGCAGTTGAATCGTTTCGGTAGTTGTTTCAACGGCGGAACTGATGTCATCAGCATTACGCCGCTTCATCTCGGTTTCAAGTTTCGTTTCGAGAACCTTGTTTTGATTGGTCAATTCCGTTAACCACCGGCGGGCTTTCGTCAAACGTTTTTTTGCTTTGCGTGCTGCGCCGGAAGGGATTTTATAACCGTCGAGGAAACTGACATCAATCAATTCATTCGATTCCAAAAATGGTCGGCTTCCTTTCACTGCCGGTTCCGTTGCAGTGTTTTCTGTACGTGATACGCCGGATATTTCCGCACCATCTTGCGTAAAAGTTGTCCGCTCCGCAGCATTGCCTTCGGAAACATTACCGACTCTCTGCGCCGAGTAAAACGTTTCGGGAAAGATACCGCGCTTTGCCGCCGGTAAAAGAAGTGCGCGTCTTCCGCGCTTGATTTGATTTTCGGCTTCCGTTATCCGGTTTTCCAAGACAGCGATTTCTTTTTCGTGTTCCGTGATTAGTCCGTCAATTTCGATAATCCGTTTTTCTTCGTCAAACAACGCTTCAATTTTCGGCGTTAATTCCAGCAGTGTTTGATTCACCGGAAGTTGCTTGACGGCTTCAACCGCCCGCTGATATTCCGTTTTGAGTTCGCTATACGCAAGACGTTTTTTCGACCGCCGGTCATTGATTTCTTCAAGTTGCCTGATTGTCTCTTCGGAAATTTCGGCAACATTTCCCAGCAGAGCGATTTCCTGCCGGACTCTATCGCGGCGTATCCAAATCGGCTCGCAAATCTCCGCTGTTTCATAAAGACGTTTTTCACGCTGCAACTTGGTTAGTTCGTGTT
Source organism: Planctomycetaceae bacterium (assembly GCA_009783865.1). Classification (GTDB taxonomy): domain Bacteria; phylum Planctomycetota; class Planctomycetia; order Pirellulales; family Thermoguttaceae; genus WRKP01. The sequence goes on from WRCR01000157.1 coordinate 1,285, forward strand.
CGAGGACGCTAAGTGAATTATCCATGTCTTTCCGTTCACTTCGCAAGCGGATATATTCCCGTACCAGTAATTTTACGCCGGCTTGCTCCTCGATAATTTTGTCCCGCTGCCGCAGCAGTTGCGTCAGCAGCGAGGGTTTATGCGGGTTCTCATGAACGTTAAGAACCGCATTACGTCTTGCGGCAATTTCCTTGATAGAATCCACGATGGACATTCTATCCATACCGGTACTCAAGCGGAAAAGCATCTCTGACGCTTCGGTATCATTCAGCGAACCGAGCCGCTGTAATTCGTCAAGTCCGATAGCAAAGACGTTGTTGAATGTTGTTTCGTCAACACCGCAGGTTAAAATCCGCAGAAGTTGCGCTCGTTCCTGCTCGCCGTCCAAAGAACGCAAATCGACATCTTCTCTTCCTTCGATTACATCGGGGTGAAACATTCTTCGAAGCGTATAATTTCCGCTGGGACATTCAAGGCGCAGAATACCGCCGGCAACTATCATCATCGGCTTGCCGTCGGCATCATAGTCGGCGTTCCATTCGCTGTTTTTTCCGCCGGGGCGGCGGGCAAATCGTTTCCGGTATTCTCCAAAGCCGTAAAGTTGAGAACGAATAAACTCCAGCATGGTTGATTTACCCGCTTCGTTCCCGCCGTAGAAGACGTTGAGACCGGGCGACAACTTGGGAATGGTCAATCCCGCCCAAATACCGAACCTTTCTATTTCGAGACCGGTTATATTCATACTATCCTTTTACTATTCCGAACATGTCCTCTTCCGACAATAATTCAACACCGGCGGCTGCCGCTTTCTTCAAAACGGCACTCCGCTGCTGAAGTTGTTTCGCAGTCGATACAAAACGATATTCTTTCTTCTTTTCGGCTGTACTATCTTCTTTGTTTTCGTTCTTGCTGTTCTCTTCCGTTTTCCCTTCAGTTTTTTCAGCAATCTTCTCGGCAAGCAGCAGTTTGGCGTTTTGGTCTTCATTTTCCCATTCATCTGCCCAACTTTTCGGCAGATACGGTTCAAGGTCGATGACTTCCGATGTTCGTTCCTGATAATGTTTCACGGAACGCAGAAAGTCACCGAGTATTGTTTGCTGTTCGTAAAATTGTTTCGGCAGATACTCCGGCTGCAACAGCGACAATGACACCGGATACGTCAACGGAACGTCCGGCGAAAAGTCCGTTCCGAAAAATGCACGCAACTCGGTTAGCAATTCCGCTGTCAAGTTGCCTTTCCGCAGCGAGTCCGCAAGACGGCACGGCGGAATATCAACAAACCAGCAGATAAACAGGTCTTCGTCTTTTTGACTTTCACGAAAACCCTTGATATGTTCCCGCAATATTGCCGACAATTTCGACGCATCGGTATCAGCGTCCAGCGTTATTACGTCGTTGAGCCAGCGAATCGGTGAAGTTGTGAAATGAGTTAAAACCGGTTCATCACCCCAGTTGACTTCAACGAGAGTCGCTCCGAAATTGCCGGTGTCCTGCGGGGAAAGCGCAATGGTTGACCCCGGATAATGAACGGTGAACGGCTGCGGCGGTAAATTATGCCGCTCGCGTTTTTTTCCGGTTATCCATTCGGGCAGTGCCAGCGGCACCGGCTTGCCGTCTGAACCGATTTTTCGGGGATTGCCGTGAAAAGCGGAACGGCGGCGTTCTCCGCCCAAAGCCCAGTAATCGATATGCCGCTGCGACAATGATTCCGGTTCAACTTCGCCGTTTGCAACTGCGATTGTGAACAGCCCGCCGGGGTCATGTTGAAACTCGGAAATTCGTATCCGCTTCGCCTGTTGATTCCGGCTCATTCCGACAATGCGCGCAATCGGTGTCTTATCGTCCGTTCCCTGTCGTCTGAAGTCCGCCGTCTGCTGTCTTTCAAAGACGGCAAATTCCTGAATCGTGTTGCTGGGAAAGAGCCGGACGCTATCCGGCAGCGGAAATGCGGTGTGCCAATCTTCGGGGGAGTCGAATTCGCCGCCAGCCCAATAGACGGCAATATCCGCCTTGTGCAGTTTTTCAAACTGTTCCAGCAGAAACAGCAGAATACCCGGCGGAGCAAGATTGGCATTAAGTACATTACCGCTCAAGATTAGGAAATCGACATTTTCTTCCAGTACCGTTTGAAACAAGCGTTCCGCCGCCCGTTGTGAAACGTCGAGATAACGTTTTTCCCAATGGGCAGGACCTTCGAGGGTATATTCCAGCGTTTTGTCCAGATGCAAATCAGATGCGTGAACGAAACGCAGCGGCGGATGCACTGAAAAGGAACGCGAATGAGTCAATAACGGAGGTGAATCCATAAACCTGTGCGGAGTAAAGACCGGTATAAGTAACGTATTTTATGTTTTCTATTTTTTCGGAACGGTCAACGTAAAATACCAGTGTATCAGAAACGGAAAAGTTTTACAAGTCCAGTGAAAAGAATTTTTTGAAAATAAAAGCGGGAACCAAAGTCCCCGCCTCTTTAGCCCTAAAATCGCTCTTGGAGAATTTTACAAAATTTTGTAAAATATAGCCGTTTATCTTGTAAAAAATACAAATTTTTAACTAGAGAATGGAACGGAATCCTCATCAAACCGGCACACCGCAAACCGTTGAAGAAACATCATGGTTTGCTGTGCCGCTGTTTCTGCTAACACGGATATGTTGCCGCAACGCCGTTACCGTGCTGGTTTTATCGGTCTGTACCGCCGCCTTTAGCGTGTACTTGGCAACGCAACATCTCGGTTTCAAAATGAGCCGATTGGATTTAATCAATCCGAACAGCAGTTTTAATCACCTCTGGCTCGACTACATCAAGGAATTCGGCGATAACGACGAAGTCGTCGTAGTTGTCGAAGGAAAAAACAGCACCGAAATCATACCGGTACTCGAAACAATTTCCGCAGCAACAGAACAAGAACCGCAATTCTTTCAATCCATCCTGAAAGGCGTTGATACCTCCAAGATTCGGAAAAAAGGACTGCACTACGTTCCGCTCAAGGAATTGCAGTTAATCAACGAATTCGTTCAGGAAACAGCACCGCTGACAAACGGACATTGGGAACATCTCGCCGCTGCACCGATGCTGAACCGCATTGCCGATACACTCGAAAAGTCAACCGAACCTGAAAAACTGTTTCGGGCGGTCAGCGAACTTGACTCATTATCCTTGAGCATCGCGCAGTCCTTCGGAAATAGACCGTCTTATGGTTCACCTTGGGATTCCATTCAAAATACTTTGTTGAACGGTTCGCAGTCCTTTCCTGCTCCTGTGCCGGAAGTTGTTGCGGCATGCAGTCAGAACGACACTAATTATTTTATCTTTCCGGTCGATAATGGCGTAATGGGTTTCGTCCTGTTAAAACTGGCGAACATCGACAAAACGCAAACCGCTCAAGGGCAGAAAGCGATTGATAAACTGCGTTCCATCACGAATACCGTCGTAAAACAAAATCCGACGGTAAAAATCGGTTTAACCGGTATGCCGATTATCGAAAACGATGAAATGCGTTCAAGCACCGATTCCATGTCGAAAGCAACCGTTATAGCGTTCTTTGGAGTCGTGGCAATTTTCGCAGCGGGCTTCGGCGGCATCCGGCATCCGTTTTTCGGTATGATTGCGCTAATAGTTGCTTTCTGCTGGACGCTGGGTTATATCACCATTGCCGTAGGTCATCTCAACATCTTGAGTATTGCCTTCGGAACAATGCTGGTCGGTCTCGGCACCGATTTCAGCGTTCATTACATTGCCCGGTATCTGCAACTTCGCCACAGCGGTCTCGGTACCGAGGAAGCACTTTGTCAAACCGCCCGGCAAGTCGGTCCCGGTATTCTGGTCGGAGCAATAACAACGGCAACCGCTTTTTACGCTGCGTCTTTCACGGAGTTCACCGGCATTGCCGAACTGGGAATCATCTCCGGCGGCGGAATAATCCTCTGCGTTATCTCCTCGCTGGTCGTATTGCCCGCTATAATTCAGGTGTTAGACCGCAAGTATGGAAAACATCAGAAAAAATACTTTCCGAAACCGATGGACATCAGACCCGCGCTGATGCCTGTGTTCCGTTATCCAACCTTCGTTTTGGCAACTGCCGCCTTCATATTGCTGCTGCTGATACTCGGAATACCCAAAGTATGGTACGATTATAATCTGCTGCATCTCCAAGCGGTCGGTTTGGAAAGCGTTGAATTGGAAGAACGTCTTTTGGAACAAGATACCGAAAAAGGCGGGAAAAACATTTGGTTTGCTCTTTCGATAACGAACAGTAAAGAAGAATTACTCGAAAAGAAAAAACAGTTTGCCGAAAAGTATCCCGAGTTGACGGTTGAAGAAATCGTTTCATGGTTTCCCGATACCGACCCCGAAAAGGCACCGATTATCAACCAGTTGGCGGCAGCGTTGAGTAATTTACCGGAGCGTCCAGCCGAAATTGCGGCATCTGAACCGACTGAGACCGGAACTGCTCTGGCAAGAGTTCAATACGCGTTGTCTTCGCCTGACAGTCCGCTGATGCGTCTTTTGAATCCGTCATCACGCAGTAATACACACGGCAATATAAGCAGTGTCAGCGGTATTCAGATTGAGCGGTACAATACCGTCAATATACCTCCGCAGGCAGCGGCGTTTGCGTCTACACTGCAACAGAAGATTCCGCAGATATTGCGGAATCTTGCCGAAACCCGCGAAACACTGCGCCGCATGCCGCAGCGGGAATATACGGCAAGAATGACGCAATATCAAAGTGCAGTTGCAGGCGACTTGCTGACCCGGCTGCAAACACTGCGCGACATGGCGGTACCCGAACCGCCGTCTTTCGATGACTTGCCGCCGTCACTGGTGCAGCGTTTCGTCAGCAAAGGCGGAAAATATCTGATGCGGATTTACACAACGGCAAACATTTGGAATATGGACGAAATGCGGAAATTCGTCTCTGCCGTTAGAGATATTGACCCGAAGGCGACCGGCAGTCCGCTGCAAACGTATGAAGCATCGCTGCAAATGCAGGAAAGTTTTATCTATGCCGCCTTTTACGCTTTCGGAATGATAGTACTGTTTCTGCTCATCGACTTCCGCTCATTGAAAGACACGGCGTTTGCGCTGTTGCCGATGTTAATGGGATTTACTATGATGTTCGGAATTCTCGGCTGGCTTGATATACCGCTCAATCCGGCAAATATGATAGTGCTGCCGCTGGTACTCGGACTGGGAATCGATGACGGCGTTCATCTTATTCACGATTACCGGCAGCAGTGCGGAAGAGGCAGAAAAACCGCGCACAAGTATAAATTGTCGTCTTCGCTTGCGATTGCCGTTTTGATAACTTCGCTGACAACGCTGGTCGGTTTCGGCAGCATGATGGTTGCGGCGCATCGCGGACTCCAATCGCTCGGCAGAGTGCAGGTCATCGGTGTTACCTGCTGTATGATTACCTCGCTAACCGTGCTGCCTGCGCTGTTTATTTTATGGTCAAAAAACAAAACCGGTCTGCTTGCGGACGAAACAGAAACAGTTCAAGAAGCCGAAGTCATAAAAATTGAGACGAAAGAAGAAGTTCACGAACAACAACTTCGAATATATGAAGAAAAGCGCGTGTGTGAACACATCGAAGAAACAATACCGGAGACAGTTCCGTTTGAAGAACGCACAGAGAAACGCTCCGAAAAACAAAAGCGTCTCGTTAAACGTCATTCGGCATAAAATAAAAATTGAAAATCCAGAGGAAATAATGAAAACAATACCAGCCGAGAATACCCAATTAGTCGGTAATTCGGAAGCGATGCAGAACATACAGCGGCTCATTGACCGCATCGCTGCGACTGACTCTACCGTTGTAATACTCGGTGAAACCGGAACGGGAAAAGAACTTGTTGCTAAAGCAGTTCACGACCGCAGTGCGAGAAAGGATAAGCCCTTCGTTGCCGTAAATTGCGGTGCGCTGCCGGAAACACTAATCGAGAGTGAACTCTTCGGACATTGCAAGGGAAGTTTCACCGGTGCGGATACAAACAGAACCGGCTTGCTTGAAGTTGCTGACGGCGGGACGCTGTTTCTTGACGAAATCGGCGAATTGCCGAAAGGAGTGCAGGCAAAGTTGCTGCGCTTTCTCGAATGCGGTGAAGTCCGAAAAATCGGCGAAAATAAAGCGGCAATCTGCGATGTCCGTGTTGTTTGCGCAACACTGCAAAACCTTGAATCGATGGTAGGACGCGGGGACTTTCGGGAAGACCTCTGGTTCCGCATCAACACGTTTGAAATCTGTCTTCCGAATCTGCGGGAACGAAAAGAGGACTTGCCGCAGTTGATTCTTTATCTCTCGAAACGATTTTCGCAAACGCATCCGGCAATTCAGGAGGCAGCGGATATATCGCAGTTATTTACGAAAGAAGCAATCAATTGGCTTTTGAGTTATGACTATCCCGGCAATGTTCGTCAACTGTCGAACACGCTGGAACATTCTTTGATTCTTTCGGAAAAACTGCCGGTAAACGAAAGTATGCTGCCGGAAGCGTTGCGTCCGCGTGTGCGCATCCATTCGGAAAGTCCGGCGGCAGAAAATGGTGAAGGCGTTGACAATGACGACAAATGGACCGTGCGTCCGACGATTAACAAATACCATGTGAATGCCGCCGATGACGAGGTCTTTGATTCGGAAGACAAGCCGAGATGTTTTCCGGCAATAACGCCGGTGCAGACGCTGCGTGAATTGGAAATGCAGGCGATATGTATGTCTCTGGAACGGCACGCAGGCAATAAGGTAAAAGCAGCGGAAGAATTGGGAATCAGTTTGAAAACTCTCTATAACAAATTGAATCGGGCTGATGGAAAATGCACGGCGTGAAATAAATGAGTACCTTATTTAGCCGGTACTCCGGCGAAACTTGCGTCTCTTGAAGGCGGACTACCATTTCTCCGTGCTTTATGATATAAAGTATGCAA